>NZ_JAYMHD010000023.1:0-46211 GCF_035656535.1 Streptomyces sp. H51 | reverse complement strand
AAGCTAAGCCTTACAGCGCCGATGGTACTGCAGGGGGGACCCTGTGGGAGAGTAGGACGCCGCCGAACAATTCTTGAAAAAGGCCCACACCGTAAATCGGTGTGGGCCTTTTTGCGTTTCTGGCTACAGTTGCCGTATGAACTGTCTGATCCGCTCCATCCGGTCCGACGAGTGGCCGACGGCCAAGGCACTGCGGCTGACCGCGCTCCAGGACCCGGTCGCGCACATGGCCTTCGTGGAGACGTACGAGCAGGCTCTGGCCAGGCCGGACTCCTACTGGCAGCAGCTGGCCGCCCAGGCCGCACACGACGCGACCGGGGCGCAGCAGATCATCGCCGAGGGGCCGGACGGCGACTGGGTCGGCACGCTGACGGTACTGGTCGAGGAGCCGGGCACGACGGACTGGGCCGGGTTCCCCGTGGAGCGGAGGCAGGGACACGTCGTCGGGGTGTACGTGCGGCCGGAATACCGGGGGATCGGGCTGACCGAGGTCATGTTCGAGGACGGGCTGGAGTGGGCGTGGCAGGCCGGCGTCGAACGGGTGCGGCTGATCGTGCACGAGGACAACACACGAGCCCAGCGGTTCTACGGCAGGGTCGGCTTCAAACCGAGCGGGCGGGTCGTGCCGCTGGAGAAGGCGCCCGGCGAGACGGAGTTCGAGTACGTTCTGGAGCGCTAGCGAAGGGTCACACCGGGAGTTCGTCGTGCGGCCAGCGGCTGCGGCCCTGTTCGCGGGAGCGGAGCAGGGCCAGGGTGGGCAGGCCGGCGTCGGCTCCGGTGGACAGGAGGTCCGGGAGCTGGGGGAGCGGCGCCACTGCGGCGACGTCGTCCAGGACGAGCGTCAGTGGTGGGTCGAGGCGACCGGAGGATGACCGTTCGGCCATGCGCCGGCCGCCGTCGACCACGCTGGAGACGAGGGCCGTCAGGAGTGGCATCGCGCCTGGATCGGTCCTGGGGTCCTCGACGGATTCCCCCACGACATAGAGCGTGCCCCCTTCGTGGACGAAGGAATCCAAGGCGAGGGCATCCGCTCGGTTGGGAGTGCACGCCTCGCGGACGTTGACGGTGAAGAGGGACGACAGTGCACGGCTGGTCAGTTCCTGGGCCATGTCGCGTCGTTCGGGGTGCGCGGTGAGCGCGGCCTCGAGTTCGCCGGCCGAGCCGGGGGCCGCCTTCGGGTTCGTGCGGAGGATGCGGACCGCGTCCTGGATCTGCTTGCCCTGGGACCAGCGGTGGACGTGGCGGACGGTGCGGCCGTCGACGGCGGCGGCGTGGACGTAGCTGCGCAGGAGGGTCTCCGCGGTGGCCGCCACGGCCTGGTCGAGCTTGGCCGTGGGGCGGACCGGGGCCAGCATCGCCGCCGCCCGTGCCGCGGCCGTCTGCTTGTCCTCGCAGCCCGCCGTCGGGGACCAGTGGAGGCGGGCCGGGGTGTCGCAGCGGTGGGCGGGGTCGTAGAGGTGGACGGGGCCCAGCTTGGCGCGGGCGTCCTTGGTGTCCGACCAGACCGCGGGGTTGGAGGTGACCACGAGGGCGGGGCCCTCCGCGTCGCGTACCGCCTGCGCCGCGGTCGCCCGGCGGGCCTCCCTCGTCGCCACGACGGCCCTGTCCCATCCGCCGGTGCCTTCGCCGCCGAACCGGGGCGTGGCAGGCGCGGACGTGGACGGCAGGGGGGCGGAGGGCACGGTCGCGGGGGCCGCCGGGTGGAGGAGTTCCGCGGCGGCCGGGGCCGTGCGGGGCGTGGGCACCTCGTGGCGTGGCGGCCGGGTGTCGTCGTACGGCCCCGGGGGCTCCTCCTGGGCCTCCGGGAGCCGCTGGGTGGCCGTGGTGGCCCTTCCGGGTGCCGCCGTGCGCTGTGCGCGCCGCTTCAGGCGGCCGGCCCGCCAGCGGGCCAGCGTGCCCATGGTGAACACGGTCAGCACGAACAGCACCATCAACTGGCCGATGAACAGGCCCCAGAAGAGCCCGTACCCGGACAGCTGCCCGGCCGGGGTGTCCGGCCAGGCGCCGGGGACGTCGTGCGGCGCGCCGATGAGGTGGCGCATGGCGAGGGGGGTGCGGGCGAAGCGGACGCCGTCCGGCCAGGCGCCGTGCGCCAGCAGACCGGCGAGCCCGGTGGCGGTCCACACCAGCAGGGTCATGCCGAGGAGGAAGGCGAGCAGGCCGATCAGCAGTCCGTCCGGGATGCCTCCCTGACCGTCCCGCCGGCCCTCTTCGGGTCTCACCACTGCCCCTCCTTACGCCACCGTGGACTCGGACGAGCCGTCGAGGTGATGTTCCACGAAGGCCGCCGCGCGCTCCTCCGCCTCCAGTTCGGCGGCGTGCAGGGCGTCGTCCGCCAGGTGGTCGTTCGACGACTCGGTCATCGCGCGGTCGGTGAACACCAGCGGGCGTTCGGTCTCGGTGATCAGGTGTTTGACGACCTGGACGTTGCCGTTGACGTCCCACACGGCGATGCCGGGGGTGAGGGTGGGGATGATCTCCACCGCCCAGCGGGGCAGACCGAGCACCCGGCCGGTCGCCCGTGCCTCGTCCGCCTTCTGGGCGTAGATCGTCCTGGTCGACGCCATCTTCAGGATCGCGGCCGCTTCCTTGGCGGCCGCTCCGTCGACGACGTCGGACAGGTGGTGGACGACCGCCACGAAGGACAGGCCCAGGCGGCGGCCGAACTTCAGCAGCCGCTGGAACAACTGCGCCACGAAGGGGCTGTTGATGATGTGCCAGGCCTCCTCGACCAGGAAGATGCGCTTCTTCCGGTCGGGGCGGATCCAGGTGTGCTCCAGCCACACGCCGACGATCGCCATGAGGATCGGCATGGCGATGGAGTTGCGGTCGATGTGGGACAGGTCGAAGACGATCAGCGGGGCGTCGAGGTCGATGCCGACCGTCGTCGGCCCGTCGAACATGCCCCGCAGGTCGCCGTCGACGAGACGGTCGAGGACCAGTGCCACGTCCAGGCCCCACGCGCGTACGTCGTCTATGTCGACGTTCATCGCCTCGGCGGACTCCGGCTCGGGGTGCCGCAGCTGCTCGACGATGTCCGTCAGGACCGGCTGGCGGTCGGTGATCGACTCGTTGACGAAGGCGTGCGCCACCTTCAGCGCGAAGCCGGAGCGCTCGTCGAGGCCGTGGCCCATCGCGACCTCGATGATGGTGCGCAGCAGCGCCAGCTGCCCGGTCGTCGTGATCGCCGGGTCCAGCGGGTTGAGCCGGATGCCCATGTCCAGGGCGGCCGTCGGGTCGAGCCGGATGGGGGTTATGCCCAGCTCCTCGGCGATGAGGTTCCACTCGCCCACCCCGTCCTCGCCCTGGGCGTCGAGGACGACGACCTGGCGGTCGCGGAACCGCAGCTGGCGCAGGACGTAGGTCTTCTCCAGCGCCGACTTGCCGTTGCCGGACTCGCCGAGGACCAGCCAGTGCGGGGCCGGGAGCTGCTGGCCGTACAGCTGGAAGGGGTCGTAGATGTAGCCCTTGCCGGAGTACACCTCGCGGCCGATGATCACGCCGGAGTCGCCGAGGCCGGGGGCGGCGGTCGGCAGGTAGACCGCCTGGGCCTGGCCCGTGGAGGTGCGTACCGGCAGGCGGGTCGTCTCGACCTTCCCGAACAGGAAGGACGTGAAGGCGTCGGTGAGGACGGACAGCGGATCCCGCATCTTCAGCAGCCTCTACCTTCGAATGCCGGTGGCGAACGGGAGCGTGTTCACGAAGGCGCGGTGGTGCTCGCGGTCGCACCACTCCAGCTTCAGGTACGACTTTCCGGCCGAGGCCCGGATGGTCCGCTTGTCGCGGGCCAGGGCCTCGGGGGAGCGGGAGGAGACGGTGATGTAGCCGACCAGGTTGACGCCGGCCGCGCCGCTGGCGAGGTCCTCGCCGCGCTGGTCCAGGCGGGTGTGGGCGGCCACGTCGCGCGGGTCCACGGTCCGGTTCATCTTGGCGGCGCGGGACGCCTCGGCCTCGTCGTTGGTCTTCTCGGTCAGCATGCGTTCGATGGCTACCTCGGTGGGCTCGAGATCCATCGTGACGGCGACCGTCCGGATGACGTCCGGGGTGTGGACCAGCAGCGGCGCGAGGAAGTTCACGCCGACCGGGGTCATGGGCCACTCCTTCACCCAGGCCGTGGCGTGGCACCAGGGGGCGCGGGTGGAGGACTCGCGGGTCTTGGCCTGGAGGTAGGTGGGCTCCATGGCGTCCAGCTCGGCCGGCCAGGCGTTGCGCTTGGTCATCGCCTGGATGTGGTCGATCGGGTGGTCCGGGTCGTACATGGAGTGGATGAGGGAGGCCAGGCGGCTCTGGCCGAGCGGCTGGCGCACCCGGATGTCGGCCTCCTGCAGGCGCGAGCAGATGTCGGTGAGCTCGCGGGCCATGACGATGGCCAGTCCGGCGTCCCGGTCGAGCTTGCGTCCGCCGTGCGGCCGTGCCGCCCGCGCCATCGCCTGTGCCTCGGCGGCGAGTTCGCGGGTGTAGTGCATGCAGGCGACCAGGTAGGCGCGGTGCTGCTCGCTGCTGGTCGACACCATGGACTGCAACTGGTCGTACGACTGCCGCAGCCAGCCCGGCGCCTTGTCGTCGCCGCGTACGGCGACGTCCTTGGCGTGGGCGTCGGGGTCGGCGGGGAGGGTGCGGGCGAGCATCTGCAGGCGGGTGACGAAGCCGTCGCCGTTGGCGACGTGCTTGAGGAGGGTGCCGAAGCGGTCGACGAGGGCTTCCTGGTCCTCGGAGTCGCGCAGGCCGACGCCCGGGCCCTCGATCTCGATGGCCGCGGTGACCGTACGGCGGTCGGCGTGCAGGAGCACGGCGATCTCGTCGGGGCCGAAGGGGGCGGCCAGCCAGCTGATGCGGCCGATGCCGGGCGGCGGGCCGATCTCGACCTCGCGGCCGTCGAGGCGGGTGCCGGCCTCCACGGCGCCGGAGCGGTAGGTGGTGCCCTGCCGCAGGGTCCGCTTGTAACTGCGGTTGATCTCGAACCACTTGTAGAACGTGCGGTGCTTGTACGGCACGTAGACCGCGGCCAGCGCGAGCAGCGGGAAGCCCGTCAGCAGCACGATGCGCAGGGGCAGGACCGGGACGAGGAGCCCGCACATCATGCCGAGGAACGCGCCGACGATGATCAGCGCGATCTCGCCCGATTCGCGGTTGCGGCCGACGATCGCGTTCGGCCGGGCGCGGCCGATGAGATACGTACGGCGGGGCGTGACCGGATGGGACAGGTGGGACTCGGTCGTCAACGCCCTTCACCTCCCGTGCGGTTGGTACTGCTGTTGCGGGTGCTGCTGGCGTGCGGGGTGTTCACCGCGCTGCTGCTGGAGCGGGGCGCGGGTGCGGCGGAGGGGACGGACCCGCCGCCACCGGTCGGGGTGCGGGAGCTGTGCGCGGCGACTCCGCCGGTGGCAGGGTTGGCCGGGCGGGCGCCGCCGGAGGCGGACTGGCCGCCGCCTCCGCCGTCGTTGGCGCGGGTGCTGTGCGTCTTGATGCCCTGGGCGACGAGGGTCGCCGGGGAGCTGATGACCGCGGCGGCCTTGCCTTCGGCGCCCTGCATGATGCGGTTGTTGCGGGAGCCGGCGATCTCGTCTCCGAAGCCCGGGACGAAGCGGTAGATCATCGCGCTGGCGAAGATGGCCAGCAGGATGATCGCGAGGCCGGAGACGACGGCGGAGAAGGAGTCGGGGCCGTCGTCGGTGGACAGCGCGCCGGCCAGCCCCAGCACTATCACGATGACCGGCTTGACCAGGATGACGGCGATCATGATGCCCGCCCAGCGGCGGACGTGGCCCCACAGGTTCTTGTCGACCAGGCCGGCGTACACGACGGTGCCGAGGAGGGCGCCGACGTAGAGGAGGGCGGCCCGGATGACCAGCTCCAGCCACAGGACGCCGGCGGCGAGGATGCTGACCAGCGACACGACGATCAGCATGATCGGGCCGCCGCCGATGTCGTCGCCCTTGTCCAGGGCGCCGGAGAACGTGCCGAAGAACGTGTCGGTCTGGTCGCCGGTCGTCTTCGCCAGCACGTCGGTGACGCCGTCGGTCGCGGAGACCACGGTGTAGAGGATCAGCGGCGTGAACGCCGACGCCAGCACGGTCAGCCAGAGGAAGCCGATCGCCTCCGAGATGGCGGTGGTCAGCGGCACGCCGCGGACGGCCCGCTTGGCCACGGCCAGCAGCCACAGCAGCAGCGTCAGGATCGTCGACGCGGCGAAGACGACGGCGTACTGCTGGAGGAACTTGGCGTTGGTGAAGTCGACGTTCGCGGTGTCCTTCACGGCCCCGCTGAGCTTGTCGACGGTCCAGGAGGCGGCGTCGGCACAGCCCTTGCCGAGGGAGGAGAGGGGGTCGAGGGTGGAGGTGAGGCTGGGGGTGGTGGTGCCGGTGGAGCCTTTGTCGCCGCTGCCTCGTTCGCAGTATCGCTTGGCGGGGCCGACGATGAGATCACACTTGTCGTCCGACGCCGTCGGCGACGGAGTGGGCGCGGCTGCGGCGCGAGTGGCCAGCAGCACGGCGGTCGTCTGCATGGCTGTGACAGCGGCGGCCACTTTGAGTACGCGTCGCGGGCTACCGGGCATAGGTGAAGCCTCCGTACTGCTCGACGGCCTTGGCCATCTCGTCGGCGCTGGATGCCTTGTTGTCCCCGGGGACAGGCGCGGGGCCGTCCTTCTGGGAGAAACTGTCGACCTTCCAGTCGCTGTTCGCCCAGCGAAGCTGCAGCGTCATGGTGAACCAGTCGCTGGTCACCGGATTGGTCGAATCCTCTCCGGCTGTGCCGTACAGCCCGGTGCACCAGACCTCGACCGTTGCCGTGGTGTCCGAGTATGCGGTGGCCTCGGTGCCGATCGGCACGGTGCGTGACACGTAGGTGTGGCCTGCGGCCGCGTTGCCGTTCTGGTCGAGACCGATCTTGCTCAGGAAGTCCTTCGAGTACGCCGCGTTCAGCCGTTCCTGAAGCGAGGCCCGCTGGTTGGCGACGAAGACCTGCTGAAGGATCTCGCCTCGCCGAGCCGGTTTGAGGATGTCGGCAGACACCAGGACCGTCGCATAGTTCGCCGCCGCGCTCTGTGCGCCCTGTTCGTCGTGGGCGAAGCCGGTGGGGATGTCCGAGGTCTTGGACTGGACCGGCTTCGTGCCGGTGGCTGCCGTCGCCGCCGTCTCCGGCTTGTCCTCGGCTCCGCCGGCCGAGGAGGAATCGTCGCCTCCACGGTTCGCGAAGGCGATCGCGGCGATCAGCAGGATCACCACCCCGACCACCGTGACCAGGCTCCGTGACGACCGGCCGCCGCGCCGGGCACCCCCGTACACGTCGCCGCCTCCGGGCAGCCGGGTACGGGTCTGGCCCGTGCCGCCGTAACCGCCGGAGGCCTCGTGCTCGTCTCCGAGACTCATGCCGCGTACGCCCCCTCGACGTCGTGCGCGAAGTCGTGCAGAAACATGTCGGAGTACGACGGTAGCCGTGCTGGTTGCCGCGCGGACGCGGTGTGGTGACTCGACATCAGGGAGACGCAACCTCAGCCGGTGGGCACGACGGGTGGGTGGGGGTGCAGGGGACCGGGCGTGCCCGGAAGGGACCGGAGGGACGGGCGGGCCGTCAGACGGCCATGCCGTACACGATGGTGAACAGCGTGCCGAGCGAGCCGATGATGAAGACGCCGGTCAGGCCCGCGATGATCAGGCCCTTGCCCTGTTCCGCGCTGAAGGTGTCGCGCAGGGCGGTGGCTCCGATGCGCTGCTTCGCGGCGCCCCATACGGCGATCCCGAGGCAGAGCAGGATGGCGACCGCCATGACCACCTCGATCATCACCTTGGCCTCGTTGCCCAGGCTGCCGAAGGGGCCCCAGTCCGGAGCGATCCCGCCGATGATGGTGTTGATGTCTCCCTTGTCGGCCGCAAAGAGCATGTAAGTCACCGCCCCTGGTGGGTAGTTCCGCAGTCCCCTGCGGTAGTGCAGAGGTCAGGCCCATTGTCGCTGACAATGTCGCCGCCGCATGTCGACTTGGCGTCATTGCTTTGCGGGTTCGTACGAAAAGCATGGTCCGGTCACTCTGTGTATCATGGCCGGTCACGCCGGGCAATGAGGCCTGGGCGGAACCTCCGTGTGGTTCCGTCGTTGACCTTCCTTATGCCCTGGTGGGGTTTCTGACGGCTGGTCGGGTGAGATGTCCGGGACGATGGTCTCACGCGAAAGGGGCCCCGGCGGTTTGCCGGGGCCCCTTCGTGCGGGGGCGGTCAGCCGGTGAAGGCGGACACGCCCTCGGGGGTGCCCCAGCCGGTCGGGCCGTCGTACCCCGACCGGGCCGTGCACAGGTAGGCGGTGGAGCAGGTGCCGTTGTTGCCGCTGGTGACGTCGTTCAGCGCGGCGGTGCCGGCCTTGGCGTAGGGGAAGGCGGCCGGGTAGCTGCCGCTGGACGGCGTTCCGGCCAGGGCGTAGACGCCGGCGATGATGGGCGCCGAGGCGCTCGTGCCGCCGAAGGTGTACCAGCCGGCGGTGATGCCGTAGGAGTCGTAGACCGAGACGCCGGTGGCCGGGTCGGCGACCGCCGCCACGTCCGAGATCGTGCGCCTGGTGCAGCCGGTGTCGGTCTGCCAGCTGGGCTTGGCGTCGTAGGAGGAGCAGCCGGAGCCGGTGCCCTCGGTGCCGGACGTCTTCCAGACCGTCTCCGTCCAGCCGCGGGTGGTGGACGACGTGGACAGGGCGGTGCCGCCGACGGAGGTCACGTACTTCGAGGCGGCCGGGTATTCGGTGCCGTAGCCGCTGTCGCCGGCGCTGACGGTGATGGCGACGCCGGGGTGGTTGAAGTACGCGGAGTCGTAGGAGCTGTCGGAGGAGGACTCCGAGCCGCCGTAGCTGTTGGAGACGTACTTCGCGCCGAGGGTGACCGCGCGGTTCACCGCGGTGCCCAGGTTGGCCATGGTGGCGGAGGTGGCTTCGACGAGCAGGATGTTGCAGTTCGGGCAGACGGCTGACGCCATGTCGAGGTCGAGGGAGATCTCCTCGGCCCAGCCGGAGTCCGCGGAGGGCAGGGAGGTCGTCGAGCCGGTCTGGCCGACCTTCTTGAAGCAGCCGTTGGCGGTGGTGCAGGTGGGCAGGCCGTAGTAGGAGCGGTACTTCGCGAGGTCGGCCTCGGCGTTCGGGTCGTCATAGGCGTCGACGATGGCGATGGTCTCGCCGGAGCCGTTGGAGGCGGCGGCCGCGGTCAGGCCGTAGGCGGACCGCAGGTCGCTCGGGCCGTAGCCGGACGGGGTGGAGGCGTCGGCGGCCTTGGGGGTGACGCCGGTCCTCCTGGCCTGCTGCTTCTGGTAGGCCGTCAGGCCGCCGGTGACGCGGAAGGAGTCGCAGGCCAGCTCGCCCTGGTGCCGGGGGGTGGAACAGGGCGTCGCGGTCCAGGTCGCCTTCGACGGGGTGGCCGTCGGGGCTGCGCCGGCCTGGGCGGCGGCGCCGATGCCGGTGAGCAGCAGGGTGGCCGTGGCCACCGCGGCCGTGCCGAGACGGCG
This sequence comes from Streptomyces sp. H51, assembly GCF_035656535.1. Taxonomy (NCBI): domain Bacteria; kingdom Bacillati; phylum Actinomycetota; class Actinomycetes; order Kitasatosporales; family Streptomycetaceae; genus Streptomyces; species Streptomyces sp. H51. The sequence goes on along the minus strand of NZ_JAYMHD010000023.1, from coordinate 36,735 downwards.
CCAACGGCTGGGCGCGGGAAGCCTGTCGGGGGGAGCGGAACGCATCGTGCAGCCTCCTGGTGTTCCTGGTCGGAGTGAACAGGGGCGGTGCGGGTGCGAGGCCGTCGGTACGGGGTCCCCGACGGCGGGCGGCGGCCCGCCGAGAACCCTGGCTTGTTGGGTACGCGACAACAAGGCCGGTTGTGGAACTCTGACGTCCGCATTACTCGGGGGAGTTGTGTGCTTACCCGGCGATGACGGTCGGATGGCGGGGCGTTGGCCGCGGCTTGACCGGACGCACGGGCGGCCCACAGGGGGCCGTGGGGCCGAGGCGGCGTGGATCGTCATGGTGGCGGGTGGCGGGTGGCGGGTGGCGGGTGGCGGGGACGGGGGCAGGTGGAGGAGGGGCTGCCGGAACCGGGGAGGACGGCTTCCGGTACGCGCCGGTGCCCGCGCTGCGCCCCGTCTCCGGAGGCCGGGAAGCCCCTGGGGGCCGGGTGCCGGCCGGGTGGTCCGGTGCGAGGAGAGGCGAGCCGGGGCGGGCGCCGGTACCGTGGAGGGGACGCCGGGTGTCCCGGCGACGCCGTTCGTGCAGGTGGTTCCGTACAGCCGGTGAGACGGAGGGACGAGAGGCAGCCGCCATGACCGTGTCGCCGGAGCGCAAGCGCGCCTCTCGTACGGTCGGCCCCGTGTGCCTGGCCGTCATGCTGCTCGTGCCGGCTCTCACCTCCGCCTCCCTCGCCGCCGCCGACGACGGCCCCGGGCCGCTCGGCGTCACCGCGGTCGTGCCCGGCGCGGCGCACAGCGCGCGGGTCGGGGCCCTGTTCGGCGCCGACGGGCACTTCTGCACGGCCTCCGTCGTGCGCAGCCCGCACCGCGACCTCATCGTCACCGCCGCGCACTGTCTGGGCGGGGGCGGCGACCTGACCTTCGTGCCGGGGTACCGGGACGGCGCGGCCCCCTACGGGGTCTGGCGCATACGGGAGCGGTTCGTGCCCGGGGGGTGGAGCGAGGGCCGCGACGAGGACAGCGACGTCGGCTTCGCCGTCCTCGAGGACCAGGGGGGCCGGGGCGTCGAGGACGTCGTCGGCGGGAACCGGTTCACCACCGGGACGGCGACCGGGGCCACCCCCGTGACCGTCACCGGGTATCCCGACGCACTCGAGGTCCCCGTCGGCTGCACCCAGCGGCCGACCCCGTACGGCCGCACCCAGCAGCGCATCGAGTGCCCCGACCTCACCGGCGGCACCAGCGGCAGCCCGTGGGTCGACGGCGACGACCGGGTGGTCGGCGTCCTCGGCGGCCACGAGCGGGGCGGGTCGACCGCCGACGTCTCCTACAGCGCGGTGCTCGGCGCGGAGGCCGCCGAGCTGTACCGGGAGGCGTCCGGAGGACGTTGAGTTCCACGGGGGACCCGGCGGGCGCCCTCCAGTGCCCTCCAGTGCCCTCCAGTGCCTGGCAGGGCCGTTCCAGAGCCCGTTGAAGCCATTCAGCGCCCGTCAGAGCCCTCCAGCGTCCGTCAGAGCCCTCCAGGGTCCTGCCGGAGCCCTCAGGGGTCCGTTTCTCCTTCCGCGTGATCACCCCGGATCGCCGGACCCGCCCCTACACTGACGTGGGCGACGGACTCCCGGACGGCGAGGGGCGGTTGACGGTGCGTAAGGCATGGATCGTGACGACCGTTGCGGTCGGCTCCGCGCTGTCCTTCGTGATGCTGCTCGTCGTCGGGGTGTACGTGGTCGCCGGCAACCTGACCGGCGGCGTCGGCGGCGGCACCAAGGCCCTCGCCAAGGGGGCCGTGCCCGCGGTCTACTCGGACATCGTGCAGAAGTGGGGCAACCTGTGCCCCGCCATCAACCCCGCCCTGCTCGCCGCCCAGCTCTACCAGGAGAGCGGCTTCAACCCCAACGCCAGGAGCGCCGCCGCGGCGGAGGGGATAGCGCAGTTCATCCCCGGGACCTGGGCCACGCACGGCATCGACGGCAACGGCGACGGCAAGCGGGACGTGTGGGACCCGGAGGACGCGATCCCGTCGGCGGCGTCGTACGACTGCAAGCTCGCCTCGTACGTGAAGGACGTGCCCGGGAACCTGACCGAGAACATGCTGGCCTCGTACAACGCCGGGGCCTACGCGGTGATCAAGTACGGGGGCGTGCCGCCGTACGCGGAGACCCGGAACTACGTCAAGACGATCACGACGCTCGAGGAGAGCTTCGCCGCGCCCGTCAGCCGGGTCGATCCGTCCGAGCAGGCGGCCGGGGCCATCGCCTACGCGCAGAAGAAGCTCGGCACGCCCTACCTGTGGGGCGGCGAGGGAACCGCCGCCGACGGCGGGCGTTTTGACTGCTCGGGACTGACGAAGGCGGCGTACGCGAGCGTCGGCGTCACCCTGCCGCGGGTCGCCAACGACCAGTACAACGCCGGGCCGCACCCCGCACGGGACGAACTGCTCCCGGGGGACCTGGTGTTCTTCTCGGACGACCTCACCGACTCCCGCGCCATCCGGCACGTGGGAATCTATGTGGGCGGCGGTTATATGATCGACGCCCCGCGCACGGGCGCGGTGATCCGGTTCGATCCGATCGACACCCCGGATTACTTCGGGGCCACCCGGGTCACCGAGGATGGCGCGAAAGCGCTGCCCACCACGGTGTGAACCGAGCGTGAACCAACCCCCTGAGCTGCGGCGATGAGTCTCTCTTCGATAACGTCTGCGTGATCATTCGGTGGAGGGTGGAACGTATCGACGAGGGTCGTGCGTTCCTGTTTGCGTAGCCGGACCACGGGGGTGGCAGGAGCGGCGCGCGCAAGGGCGCGCCGGGAGAGACGACGAAGGGGCCGCAGCACCATGGCTGGACTCGCCGAATCCGGGTCGAACCCCGACGTCGACCTGCTCTACGACATCAACGGACTGGCCAAGGACGCCCCGCACTGGTTCGACCGCATCATGGAGTACGTCGGGGAGTACGGGCTGCTGCTCGCCATGGTGCTCCTGGTGCTGTGGTGCTGGTGGTCGGTGCGCCGGCGGGGCGCCGAGGACGCGGCGTCGTCCGTGGCCGCGCTGGTGTGGGCGCCGCTGGCGGCCGGGATCGCGGTCCTGGTGAACGTGCCGATACGGGGGTTCGTCGAGCGGCCCCGGCCCTTCCTGCAGCACCAGGGGCTGGACGTCCTGGTTTCCGGCAAGACCGACTATTCCTTCGTCAGCGACCACGCGACGATCACCATGGCCATGGGCGTCGGACTCTTCGTCGCCAACCGGAAGTTCGGGCTCGTCGGGATAGGGCTGGCACTGCTGGAGGGGTTCTGCCGGGTCTACATGGGCGTGCACTACCCGACGGACGTGGTGGGCGGGTTCGCGCTCGGCACGGCGGTGGCCCTGCTGCTGTTGCCGCTGGCGATGGCCCTGCTGACGCCGTTGATGAAGGCGGTGGAGCGGTCGCCGCGCGCCGGGCTGCTGATCCGGGCCCGGGGCGGCTCCCGCGCGGGCCGGGACGCGGTGCTCGCCGGCACCCGCGAGGGAGCCATGGGCTCCGAGGAACGGGACCTGGCCGCGTAGCGGCCGACATGGTCCGCCGCAGCCGTCCGGGGGCGGGTGCCCGCGGTGCCGGCGCGGGTGCCTACAGCGCCTGCGGGTAGGTGAAGAAGCGGTTCGGGTCGTACTGCTTCTTCAGCCGGGTCAGGCGCGTGACCGCGTCACCGTAGTACGCCTGGCGCCAGTTGGTCAGCGCCGGGTCGGTGTAGTTCTGGTACGCCGCTCCGGACGCGTACGGCCTCATCGCGTCGTGGGCCGACGCCAGCCAGGAACGCGCCGTGGTGCCCGAGCCGCTCGCCGGCCAGGACGTGAGGTACTGGGCCAGCATCCGGGAGCGGCGGTGGACGAAGGCGGTCGCCGTGGGCGGGACGCGGTTGACCGCGCCGCCGAGTGCCGTCAGGGCGATGCTGCCGGAGCCGCCGCGCACCGAGGTCAGCTGGGCGAGCAGGGTGCGCACGCCCGCGGAGGAGAGCGAGCGGTCGAAGAAGTCGGAACGCGCCGCGTACGTCTCCCGCTTCAGCGCGCCCCTCGGGTCGCGGCCCGGCGTCGAGCCGGGCAGGTGGCACTGGGCCCGCGTGGAGAAGGAGGAGCAGCCGGCGTACAGCTCCATGGACTCCTGGTAGCCCCTGCGGTGCAGGGAGACGCTCGACGCCGGGGCGCCCACCCGGTCGGCGAGGCGGTCCACCGCGTTCTGCAGCTCGCCGTAGGTGCCGAGGGAGAAGGCGGCGACGGAGACGGTCGGGGTGGAGCCCGGGGAGTTCGCCAGGTGCAGGGAGGACCAGATCTCGTCCGGCTGGCCCGGTCCCCACTCCTGCCAGGCCGCGACCACCGCGGCCGCCCTCGCCCACGGCCAGGTCAGATAGCCCGTCACGGCCTGCGGCGCCGGGTGGGTGCGGAAGCGCAGCTCCGTCACCACGCCGAAGTTGCCGTTGCCCGCGCCGCGCAGGGCCCAGAAGAGGTCCTTGTTCTCCCGGGCGTCCGCGGTCAGCTGCCTGCCGTCCGCCGTGATCAGCGTCGCCCCGGTGAGGCTGTCGCAGGTCAGCCCGTAGGCGCGGGAGACCACGCCGTGGCCGCCGCCGAGCACCAGGCCGGAGACGCCCACCGTGGGGCACGATCCGGCGGGTATGGTCGCGCCCTTCGCGGCGAGCGCCCGGTAGACGTCCTTCAGTTTGGCGCCGGCGCCGACGACCGCCTCGCCGCCGCTCGCCCGTACGCCGCTGAGCTTCGAGACGTCGACGATCAGCCTGCCGTTGCCGGAGGACCAGCCCGCGTAGGAGTGGCCGCCGTTGCGGATCGCGACGCGGATGCCGTGGGAGCGGGCGTACGCCAGCGTCGTACGGATGTCGTCGGCGTGCGCGACGTAGGCCACCGCGGCGGGCTTCAGGCCGTCGAAGCGGGTGTTGTACAACTGGTGCGCGGTGGCCCACCGTGCCTCTCCCGGCCGGACCAGCACGCCGTCCAGGTCACGGGCGAGGGCGGACCAGCTCGCGCCGGTGGCCGGGGCGTGGCCGGCCGGCACCGGCAGGCCGGAGGAGGACGCCGAGACGGTGCGGGTCGAGGCGTCCGCGGGGCCGCCGCCGCTGCACCCGGCCGTCGCGGCCGCCGCGAGCGCGGCCGCGCCGCCCGATATGAACGTACGCCGTTCCATGTAGCGCCTCCTGTCGGCTCTCCTGGAACGAGACGGCCCGTCGGCTCCCCGGGTTCCAGCGGTCGGTGATCCGTTCGAGACGCGATCGGTGATCCGTACGAGACGTTCGCACGCGCGTGCGGGTGCGCGGTCCCCGGTCCGCCGTCACCGGAATCTGTGCGTGCCCTCCTCGTAAGCGTTCCGTGACCTAACCGCACCGACCGCAGGGGTTCACCTTGCGTTCATTTACGGCCATAGGCGCCTTCACCTGATCTGCCTAATTTCGGCCTTACGCGATGCGGGGCGTCCGTCGCAGGACGCGTCCGCATCACCAAGTCTTCGCACGCCGCCGGGTTCAGGTCGGCGGCTCCTGGAAGGAACTCCCTCAAGTGAAGCTTCAGCGCATGAACCGGCGGGCCCTCGCTCTCGGTGCTCTCGCCGTCTCCGGCGCCCTGGCCCTCACGGCGTGCGGCTCGGACGACACCGGTGGCGGCAAGGAGGGCGGCAAGAGCGCCTCCTCGACCGCGGGCGCCTCCTCGATCAAGTGCGACGACGCCAAGGGGCAGCTGCTGTCCGACGGCTCCTCCGCGCAGAAGAACGCGGTCGACGCCTGGGTGAAGAACTTCTCGCAGGCCTGTGGCGTGCAGATCAACTACAAGGCGGGCGGCTCCGGCGCCGGCGTCACCGCCTTCACGCAGGGCCAGATCGCCTGGGCCGGTTCCGACTCCGCGCTGAAGCCCGAAGAGGTCGCCGCCTCCAAGAAGGTCTGCTCCGGCGGCCAGGGCATCGACCTGCCGATGGTCGGCGGTCCGATCGCGGTCGGCTACAACCTCTCCGGCGTGGACAACCTGGTGCTGGACGCCCCGACCCTCGCCAAGATCTTCGACAGCAAGATCACCAAGTGGAACGACGCGGCGATCAAGAAGCTGAACCCCGGCGCGAAGCTTCCCGACCTGAAGATCCAGGCGTTCCACCGCTCGGACGAGTCCGGCACCACCGACAACTTCACCAAGTACCTGATCGCCGCCGCTCCGGACAACTGGAAGTACGAGGGCGGCAAGGCCTGGCAGGCCAAGGGCGGCCAGTCCGCCGCGCAGTCCTCCGGCGTGGCCCAGCAGGTCAAGCAGACCAACGGCGCCATCGGCTACTTCGAGCTGTCCTACGTCGGTGACGGCGTCAAGGCCGTCAGCATCGACACCGGCGCCGGCGCCCCGGTCGCGCCCAGCAGCGACAGCGCCACCAAGGCGATCGCGGACGCCAAGGTCGTCGGCACCGGCAAGGACCTCTCGCTGCAGCTGAACTACGCGACCAAGGCCGAGGGCGCCTACCCGATCACCCTGGTCACCTACGAGATCGTCTGCGACAAGGGCACCAAGGCCGACGCTCTGCCGAACGTCAAGTCCTTCCTGCGCTACATCGCCTCCGAGGACGGCCAGGGCATGCTGACCGACCTCAAGTACGCCCCCATCCCCGCCGACATCATCACCAAGGTCCGCACCACCATCGAGGGCCTGAGCTGATCCGAGTGCGGTCCGGCCCGGTCACCCGGGCCGGACCGCACCGTCCGGTGCACCGCCGCCAGGAGCCGCACACCGAGTACGGCTCCGCAGAGCCGCACATCGCGTGCGGGTCCGCAGACCGGAGAACCCGATGGACATAACCACACAGAACACCCAGGCTCCTCCTTCCGTATCCCCGCCGGCCGACGCTGAGCACAAGCGCGCGGCCCGCGGCGCCACCCGGCCCGGCGACCGGATCTTCCTCGGTCTGTCCCGTGGGTCGGGCATCCTGCTGCTGGTGATCATGGCCGCGATCGCGGTCTTCCTCGCCTACCGCGCATCGCTCGCGATCAGCAAGGACGAGGGCAACTTCCTCACCACCTTCGAGTGGAACACCAACCTGATCCCGCCGAAGTTCGGCATCGCCGTACTGGCGTTCGGCACGGTGATCTCCTCGATCATCGCCATGGTGCTCGCGGTACCGATCGCGGTCGCCATCGCGCTGTTCCTCACGCACTACGCCCCGCGCCGACTGCGCGGCCCGATCGCCTACGTGATCGACCTGCTCGCCGCCGTGCCGTCCATCGTCTACGGCCTGTGGGGCGCGCTGATCCTGGTCCCGCACATGAACGGCCTCTTCGGCTGGCTGAACGACTACTTCGGCTGGACCGGCGTCTTCTCCTGGGACGGCGGCGCCCCCCGCTCGATGCTCACCGTGGGCATCCTGCTCGCGATCATGATCCTCCCGATCATCACCAACGTGAGCCGCGAGGTCTTCCGCCAGGTCCCGCAGATGCACGAGGAGGCGGCCCTCGCCCTCGGCGCCACGCGCTGGGAGGTGGTCCGCATGGCCGTGCTGCCCTTCGGCCGCTCCGGTGTGATCTCCGCCTCGATGCTCGGCCTCGGCCGCGCGCTCGGCGAGACGATGGCCGTCGCCACCGTGCTCTCCCCGGACTTCCTGATCCACGGCAGCCTGCTCAACCCGGGCGGCGGCACCTTCGCCCAGAACATCGCCTCCAAGTTCGGTGAGGCGACGGAGCAGGGCCGCGACGCGCTCATCGCCTCCGGCCTGGTCCTGTTCGTCATCACCCTGCTGGTCAACGGCGCGGCGCGCATGATCATCGCCCGCCGCAAGGAGTACTCGGGGGCCAACGCATGAGCCACGCCGCCATCGCCGACAAGCGCCCCAGCACCCTGCGCGGCGCCCAGCTGCCGAAGTGGTTCCCGTGGGCGGTCGCCGCCGGGTCGGCCGTCGTGGGCATCGGCATCAGCGCCGCCGCCGGACTGCACAGCAGCATCCAGTGGGCCCTGATCGCCGCGATCCTCTTCATCCTCGGCACGTACGGCATCGCCGCCCGCGTCGAGGGCCGCCGCCAGGCCAAGGACCGCATCGCGACCGCCCTGGTCTGGGTGGCCTTCCTGCTCGCCGTGGTGCCGCTGGTCTCCCTGGTGTGGACGACCCTCTCCCGCGGTGTGAAGGTCCTCGACGTCTACTTCCTGACCCACTCCATGGGCGTCGTCACCGACGCCGAGCCCGGCGGCGGTATCTACCACGCCATCCTCGGCAGCCTGGAGCAGGTCGGCCTCGCCACCCTGATGGCCGCGCCGATCGGCATCCTCACCGCGATCTACCTGGTCGAGTACGGGCGCGGCAACCTCGCCCGCGCCGTCACCTTCTTCGTCGACGTGATGACCGGCATCCCGTCGATCGTCGCCGGTCTGTTCATCCTCAGCCTCATGCTGATCTTCGACATGCAGCCGTTCGGCTTCGCCGGCTCGCTGGCGCTGGCCATCCTGATGATGCCGGTGGTCGTGCGCTCCACCGAGGAGATGCTCAAGCTCGTCCCGAACGAGCTGCGCGAGGCGTCCCTCGCGCTCGGCATCCCGAAGTGGCGCACCATCCTGAAGGTGGTCCTGCCGACCTCGATCGGCGGCATCACGACCGGCGTCATGCTGGCCGTCGCCCGTATCGCGGGCGAGACCGCGCCCGTGCTGCTGCTGGTGTGGGGCAACTCGTTCATCAACACGAACCCCTTCGAGGGCGCGCAGCAGGCGCTGCCGCTCTACATCTACCAGCAGTACGCCAACAGCTCGGGTTCGACGGCGGCGTACGACAGGGCGTGGGCGGCCTCGCTCACCCTGATCGCCTTCGTGATGATCCTCAACCTGGTGGCCCGCGGCATCGCCCGCTGGAAGGCCCCGAAGACCGGTCGCTGACGCGGCCAACCGGCGACTGAAGACTGACGGAAGTGAAGTAGTCATGGCCAAGCGAATAGACGTGAGCGGGCTCACCGCCTACTACGGCTCCCACAAGGCGATCGAGGACATCTCGATGACGGTCGAACCGCGCTCGGTGACGGCCTTCATCGGCCCCTCCGGCTGCGGCAAGTCGACGTTCCTGCGCACCCTCAACCGCATGCACGAGGTCACCGCGGGCGGCCGGGTCGAGGGCAAGGTGATGCTGGACGACGAGGACCTGTACGGGGCCGGCGTCGACCCGGTGTCGGTGCGCCGCGAGATCGGCATGGTGTTCCAGCGCCCGAACCCGTTCCCCACGATGTCGATCTTCGACAACGTGGCCGCGGGCCTGCGCCTGAACGGCAGCCACAAGAAGAGCGAGCTGAACGACATCGTCGAGAAGTCGCTCAAGGGCGCCAACCTCTGGAACGAGGTCAAGGACCGCCTCAACAAGCCCGGTTCGGGCCTGTCCGGTGGTCAGCAGCAGCGTCTGTGCATCGCCCGCGCCATCGCGGTCGAGCCGAAGGTGCTGCTGATGGACGAGCCCTGCTCGGCCCTCGACCCGATCTCCACCCTCGCCATCGAGGACCTGATCGGCGAGCTGAAGGAGCGCTTCACGATCGTCATCGTGACGCACAACATGCAGCAGGCGGCGCGCGTCTCGGACCGTACGGCCTTCTTCAACCTCTCGGCCGTCGGCCAGCCGGGCCGGCTCATCGAGATCGACGACACCGAGCGCATCTTCTCCAACCCGTCCGTCCAGGCGACCGAGGACTACATCTCCGGACGCTTCGGCTAGACCGGCCCGAGAGGCCGCCACCGAGACGCCTCGCGGTGCTGCATGGCGGTGCCACCGCGAGGACGATGAAGGGCCCGCCCCCGGCAGGGGGCGGGCCCGCGTCGTAGGTGCGGTGCCTGCCTAAGCCGGCGACAGTGCCGGTCACAGGACGGCGAGGTCGATGAGTGCGAAGGCGCCCGCCGCCACCAGCGCGGCCGCCGGCATGGTGATGAACCAGCCCATGACGATGTTCTTGGCGACGCCCCAGCGCACGGCGTTCACCCGCTTCGTCGCGCCGACGCCCATGATGGCCGAGGTGATCACGTGGGTCGTCGAGATCGGCGCCTTGAACAGGAACGCGGTGGTGAACATGATCGACGCGCCGGTGGTCTCCGCGGCGAAGCCCTGCGGCGGGTCCAGTTCGATGATCTTCCGGCCCAGGGTGCGCATGATGCGCCAGCCGCCCGCGTAGGTGCCCAGGGACAGCATCAGGGCGCAGACGATCTTCACCCACACCGGGATCGGGTCGCCGAAGGTCTCGTGGCCGGAAATGACCAGTGCCATCACCACGACGCCCATGGTCTTCTGCGCGTCCTGCAGACCGTGACCGAGGGCCATGCCGGCCGCCGAGACGGTCTGCGCTATGCGGAAGCCGCGCTTGGCCTTGTGCGGGTTGGTCCCGCGGAAGATCCACATGATCGTCGTCATGACCAGGTAACCGACGACCAGGCCGACCACCGGGGACAGGAACATCGGGATGACGACCTTGTCCAGGACGCCGTTCCAGTGCACGGTCGTGCTGCCCGCGAGCGCCGCGCCCACCATGCCGCCGAACAGCGCGTGGGACGAGGAGGAGGGCAGGCCGAAGTACCAGGTGATCAGGTTCCAGGTGATCGCGCCGACGAGCGCGGCGAACAGGATGGCCATCCCCGTGGAGCCTTCGGGCGTCGCGATCAGCCCTTCACTGACGGTCTTGGCGACCCCGCTGCCGAGGAAGGCGCCGGCCATGTTCATCACCGCGGCCATGGCGAGGGCGGCCCGCGGGGTCAGCGCCCGCGTCGACACGGACGTCGCGATCGCGTTCGCCGAGTCGTGGAAGCCGTTGGTGTACGTGAAGAAGAGCGCGACCGCGATGGTCACGACCAGGGCGAGGGTGTCCATGAGGGGCTCAGGACTCCTTGACGGCGATGGTCTCCACCGTGTTCGCCACGTGCTCGAACGCGTCGGCGGCCTCTTCCAGCACGTCGACGATCTGCTTGAGCTTGAGCACCTCGATGGCCTCGTACTTGCCGTTGAACAGGTGGGCCAGCAGCTTGCGGTGGATCTGGTCGGCCTGGTTCTCGAGGCGGTTGACCTCGATCCAGTACTCGGTCAGGTTGTCCATCGTGCGCAGGTTCGGCATGGCCTCGGCGGTGAGCTCCGCCGCCCGCGCCAGCACCTCGATCTGCTGCTCGACGCCCTTCGGCAGTTCTTCGATGTTGTAGAGGACGACCAGGTCGACGGCCTCCTCCATGAAGTCCATGATGTCGTCGAGGGAGGAGGCGAGGGAGTAGATGTCCTCGCGGTCGAAGGGCGTGATGAAGGAGGAGTTCAACTGGTGGAAGATCGCGTGGGTGGCGTCGTCACCGGCGTGTTCCGCGGCCCGCATACGCTCTGCGATCTCGGCCCGGGCGGAGGTGTCCGCCCCGAGCAGTTCCATCAGGAGCTTCGAGCCCGTGACGATGTTGTCCGCGGAAGCGGCGAACATGTCGTAGAAGCTCGTCTCCCTGGGGGTCAGACGAAAGCGCACAAGGGGTCCTCGGGGTGCATCGGTTTCGGTCAGGCTGATGCTAAGTGCATCATCCGGCCACGACTACGGGCCGTCCCCAGTGTCGCCCATCGGACATAGCGATCAGCAAGGGGGCGGACCAAGACCCGCTTACCCGCGAAATTCGGTATCATATACCCGCCAGGGGTATATCAGTCGAACGGGAGGACGCGATGACGACCACTGAGGCCGGCGCGGTGGCGCCTTCCGGCGGCGACGGGCATCCGGTGACACACGGCTACCACAAGCAGAAGGACGAGCACCTCAAGCGTCTGCGCCGTATCGAGGGGCAGATCCGCGGCCTGCAGCGGATGGTCGACGAGGACGTCTACTGCATCGACATACTGACCCAGGTCTCCGCCTCCACCAAGGCGTTGCAGTCCTTCGCCCTGCAACTGCTGGAGGAGCACCTGCGCCACTGCGTCGCGGACGCGGCCCTGAGGGGCGGTGACGAGATCGACGCGAAGGTGGAGGAGGCGACGAAGGCGATCGCCCGGCTGCTGCGCTCCTGAGCGGGCCGGCCGGGACGCGCGTCACCCGCCGCAGGCGGCGTCGCGTTCCTCGGTGACCCGTAGCACCTCGTCGATGCTCTCCAGGCTGAGCCGGTCCTCGCCCGTGGCGGAGGCCGCGATGATCAGTTCGCCGCACAGCTCGATCTCGGCGAGGGCCACGTGGTCCTGAACCGCCCCACCGCCGACCGGAGCCACGTGCGTCACCTCTTCTCTGCCGTCACCGGCTTCCTAGAGTAGGGAGCGGCCCACGCACCGCGCATGGCACGGACGGGCTAGTTCTCCACGCCCCTCGCGCGCCCTCACGCGGGACCCCGCTCCTCGGCGATCTTCCCGGCGTAGATGTCCCGGGACTTCGGCAGAAGCACCTCGGCCGGGGCCCCGAAGCCGTACAGCAGCGTCGTCGAGGACACCGCGACGGTGCCCCGCCGCTGCGCGTTGACGAAGCTGAACCGGTGCCGGACCTTGCGGACCCGGCCCTCGTCGTCGAGGTAGACGTCGAACGGCACCTCGGCGGTGGCGAACCCCTTCGCGGCCGCCGCGAGCGCGGCGCGCACCCCGCGCGGGGCGCCCTTCGCCGCCGCGGCGAGGTCGGCGGTGCCCCGGTAGTGCCGCACCGCGATCCCGGCGACCTCGGTACGGCCCAGGTACGCCGCCGTGCGCGTCCCGCGCAGCAGCGCCGCCGCGGCGTACGGGTCGGTGGCGCCGCCGGTCACCAGGTTCCCGTCGGAGAGCGTCGCGGTGTCCACCCGCACCCATTTGTCGGCGGGCACGCCGGCGCCCCGGTTCTTCATGAACAGCGCGCCGGGCGCGAGGAGTTCGGTGATCGGCCGGTGCGGGGTGGCGCCGGCCGGGTCCGCCGGCAGCTGCAGCGTCAGCCGGCCGAGCCGCCTGCGGAAGTCGTACACGCCCTCGCCGCGGATGGTGACGCGGGTGCCGCCGGTGGCCATCTCCATCGACGTACGGGCCTTCGAACTGCCCGCGTCCACCAGGGTGTCGGCGGAGCGCCGCACGACTGCGGCCGGGTCGGCCCCGGCCCGGCCGTCCGCGGCGGCGCCGGTGCCCGCGCAGCCGCTCGTCCCCAGGCACGTCCAGACCACGAGCCCGGCCGCCATGACCGTCCGCCTGCGCTGCAGCTCCCCCATCGCCTGCCTACCCCCAGCCGGTGCGTGCGTCTCGGGCCTCCTGTCGTCCGGTTAACGACGAGTAGGGAAGCCCGTCACGCGCGCGACGACCGTTCACCTCGGCTGGGTAACGTTGTCGGTGTGGCGCAGCAGGAACATCGCACGACGACCGTCGACCAGGGCCGTTTCTGTGTCGCCCGGTGCAGCTGCGGCTGGCGCGGTCCGGCCCGCCGAGCCCGCAGCCTGGCCCGCACGGACGCCGAAGGGCACGCGGCGACGGCGAGCGACTCCCCCTAGCGAAGGCCGCGGGTTGCCGAGGGGGTGGCGCCGCGTGAACCGGCGGGATCCGGCGGGCGCCTCTCGTGCTGTCCGCGAGACGTTTGGCCCGGCAGGGCGCCGTCGTTCTGTCTCCGTGATCCGCGACCGGGCCTTCCGCCGGCCACCTGCCGCCGCCGAATCCCCGGCGGAATTCACTCGGGCATAACCCTCACCTTTTGATCACGGACTCTCGTATAGTGACGCCCGGTTAACCCCTGCCTACAGTTTCTCTCCGCTTCTCTCTGCTTCTCTCCGCTTCGCTCCAGTTCTCTCCAGTTCCCTTTCATGGACGACACGAGGGCCGCGCCCGCAGCGGCCGCCCGAGGACCTGATTGATGACCGCGCCCGCCGCCCCCAGCGCCCAGTCCCCCCTGCGCACCGTCCTGCCCGTCACCCTGCTCACCGCGGCCGTGGCCGCCGTCGCCATCGTCTGGGCCGTCTCCGCGGCACCCTCCTCCGTGCGGGGACCCCTCGGCTGGTGCTCGGCGGTCGCCGCGGTGGTGCTGTGCGCGGCGGTGGCCGTCGCCGCGCGTGAGCGGCAGGCGGTCCGGGCGGCCCGTGCCCGGCTGCGGGCGTCGGACTCCGAACGGGAACGCGCCGCCCAGGAGCAGGAACGCCTCGCCGCCCGGTGGCGCCAGGAACAGCAACGGCTCGTCGACGCGGCGGACGCCGAACGTGTCCGTCTGCGGGAGGAGTTCGCCCGGGAGCGGGCGCGCCTTGCGCAGGAGGCCGACGCCGAGCACGCCCGGCTGGCGGAGGAAGCGCGACAGCTCTCCGCACGGCTGGACCGGGCCGTCGCCGAGCGTGCCGCGGCGATCTCCGCGACCGCCAACACGGCGGCCCGGATGCAGGCGCTGTCCACCGGCATGCTCGCCGACCTGCGCGCCATGGAAGAGCGGCACAGCGACGAGGACGTGCTGACCGACCTGCTGCACCTGGACCACCGCACCGCGCAGGCGGGCCGGCTCGCCGACTCGATCGCCGTGCTCACGGGCGCGCGTACCGGCCGGCGCTGGGCGCGTCCCATCGGCATGGAGTCCATCCTGCGCGGTGCGATGGGCCGGATCAGCGGCTACCAGCGCATCCGGCTGCACTCCGCGAGCGACACCGCGGTCGCCGGTCACGCGGCGGAAGGCGTCATGCACGCTCTCGCGGAGCTGCTGGACAACGCCGCCAACTTCTCGCCGCCGAACGCCGAGGTCCACGTCTACGTCGAGGAGGTCCCGGCGGGCGTCATCGTCTCCGTCGAGGACAGCGGGCTCGTCATGAGCGACGTCCAGTTGCGCAGGGCGGAGCACGCCGTGTCCGGCGACTCGGCCGACCTCGGCGGACTCACGGGCACCCGGCTGGGCCTCGCCGTCGTCGGCCGCCTGTCGCGCAAGTACGGCCTCAAGGTGTCCTTCCGGCCGTCCGCCCGTGGCGGCACCGGCGTGCTGATGCTCGTTCCGCAGGAGATCCTCACCAACGCCGCCGTCGAGCCGCGGCCCGTCCCGGCGGAGCGCCCGGCCGCCGTGCCCGCGCGCACCGCGCGGCAGCCGCTCGCCCACTCCGCCGCCGACGACGCCCCGGCCCCGGCCCGCACCCACGCCGCTTCCGCCCCCGTCTCCGCTCCGGTCCACGAGACCCCGGACCGGGCGGGGGACGAGGCCACCGCGGGGCTGCCCAAGCGGCGCCGCGGGCGCACCCTCGCCGCCGCCGAACGCGCGCGGTCGGCGACCAGTTCCGTCGAACGGCCCGCGGGCGCCGCCGAGGACATCAGGACCAGGGCCGCCCGGTTCGGCGACTTCCGCCAGGCCGTACGCGCGGCCGGTCCGGAGGCCACCGCCCGCCCGGACGCGGGCCGGCCGCACCCCGACGCCCGGGCCATGCCGTCCGCATCCGCCGAGACGGCGTCCGACAGACCGTTCCACTCGCATGCGCACCCGGAAGGCGACACCACCTCATGACCGGCACGACCACCGCGGACGAGAAGCTCACATGGCTCATCGAGGGGCTCCTGGAACGCACCCCCGGCGCACGGCACGCGCTCGTGCTGTCCCGTGACGGGCTGAAGCTGTGCCGCACCCCGGAACTGACGGTCGACCAGGCCGACCAGCTCGCCGCCATCGCGGCCGGGATCCAGTCCCTCTCGCACGGCGCCTCGGTCGAGTTCGGCGACGGCAGCGGAGGCGTGCGCACGTCGATGACCGAGTTCTACGGCGGGACGCTCTTCATCGTCGAGGCCGGTGAAGGCGCGCACCTGGCGGTGGTCACCACCGAGGAGGCCGACCCCGGACTGGTCGGGCACAACATGAGTGAGCTGGTGGAACAGCTCGGTGAGCACCTGACGGCTCAGCCCCGAAGCTCATGAGCCGGCCCGGCAGGGACGACGCCCCCGACCGGCTGTACACCATCACCCAAGGACGCAGCCGATCCGGGCCGGACAGTCCGTTCGACCTGGTCACCCTGGTGGTGGCCGAGTGCGACCCCACCCCCGGAATGCAGTCGGAGCACGCGGCGATCCTCCGGATGGCGCAGGCCCCCACCGCCGTGGTGGAGATCTCCGCGGAGCTCAGGCTCCCGGTGAGCATCACCAAGATCCTGTTGTCCGACCTTCTCGCCGCAGGCCGTGTCAGCGCTCGCCATCCCCGTAGGTCGGTCCTGCCCGACCCCGACATTCTGGAACAGGTGCTCGTTGGACTCCGCAACCTCTGACGCGCGCACCCCCCTGGGTGCCACCGCCGACAACGGCCTCAAGATCGTGGTTGTCGGCGGCTTCGGTGTCGGCAAGACGACCATGGTCCGCTCGGTCAGCGAGATCCGTCCCCTCAACACCGAGGAGACGATGACCCGTGCGGGTGAGGCGGTGGACGACACCAGCGGGGTGCACGCGAAGACTTCGACCACCGTCGCCTTCGATTTCGGCCGCATCAGCATCGACGCGCACAACGTGCTGTACCTGTTCGGCGCGCCGGGCCAGGAGCGCTTCTGGTTCCTGTGGGACCGGTTGTTCTCCGGCACCCTCGGCGCGGTCGTACTGGTCGACACCCGCCGGATCGACGACTCCTGGTACGCGATCGACCGCCTCGAGGCGCACGGCACGCCGTTCATCGTGGCCTGCAACGACTTCGGTGGGCCCAGCCACCGGCACGAGGCCGTCCGGGACGCGCTCGACCTGGACCCGCACGTGCCGCTGGTCGACTGCGACGCACGCTCCCGCGAGTCCAGCAAACAGGTCCTCATCACCCTGGTCCAGCACATAAAGAACCAGTACGCCGGGCAGACGATCCGGCCTGTCGCGTCCACCCGGGAGTTCGCTTGACCACCGACGCCGTACCGCTCACCGGTTCCAGCTTCCTGTCCGAACCCGCCAGGCTCTACCGGGAGATGAGGCGCGATCACGGTTCCGTCACCCGGGTGCTGCTGGACGGCGGGGTGCCGGCGTGGCTGGTGCTCGGCTACCGCGAACTGCACCAGGTGACCGGCGACCCGGTCCTCTTCAGCCGCGACTCCGACCTGTGGAACCAGTGGGACAGCATCCCCGGCGACTGGCCGCTGCTGCCGATGATCGGCCGCAAGCAGCCGTCCATCCTCTACACCGTCGGTGAGCGCCACCGTCAGCGCTCCGCCATGGTCAGCGACGCGCTGGAGGCGACCGACCCGTTCGAACTGCGCCGTCACGCCGAGCGGTTCGCCGACGAACTGATCGACGCGGTGTGCACCCGGGGCGAGGCGGACCTGATCGGCCAGTACGCGATGCTGCTGCCGGTGCGGGTCCTGGCGCGGCTGTACGGCTTCTCCGACGAGGAGGGGCCGGGTCTGGTCACCGCGCTCAACGACATGGTCGACGGCCAGGAGCGGGCCCTGGCGGGCCAGAGCCATCTGGTGACGTCGATGACGGCGCTGGTGGCCGACCGGAAGGCCGCGCCGGGCGACGACGTCGTCTCGCGGATGCTGGCGAACCGCAGCGGCTTCACCGACGAGGAGGTCATGCAGGACCTCATGGTGATGCTGGCCGCCGGTCACCAGCCGACCGCCGACTGGATCGGCAACTCGCTGCGCCTGATGCTCACCGACGACCGGTTCGCGGCGTCCCTGTTCGGCGGCCGCCACAGTGTCGCCGAGGCGATGAACGAGGTGCTCTGGGAGGACACGCCGACCCAGAACGTGGCAGGCCGGTGGGCTTCCCGCGACACCCATCTCGGCGGGCGCCACATCCGGGCCGGCGACCTGCTGCTGCTCGGTCTGCAGGCCGCCAACTC
This sequence comes from Streptomyces sp. H51, assembly GCF_035656535.1. Classification (NCBI taxonomy): domain Bacteria; kingdom Bacillati; phylum Actinomycetota; class Actinomycetes; order Kitasatosporales; family Streptomycetaceae; genus Streptomyces; species Streptomyces sp. H51. Next base: position 19,086 of record NZ_JAYMHD010000023.1, on the reverse strand, counting down.
GGACCCGCAGGTGCGCACCGACGGCGCCTCGCTCACCGGTGGCAACAACGCGCACTTCTCCTTCGGGCACGGCGAGCACCGCTGCCCGTTCCCGGCCCAGGAGGTCGCCGAGGTGATCGCGCGGACCAGCATCGAGGTCGTCCTGGACCGCCTGCCCGACATGGATCTGGCGGTGCCGGCCGACGCGCTGACGCGCCGTCCCTCGCCCTGGCTGCGCGGGCTGACGGAACTGCCCGTGCGGTTCACACCCACCCCTGCTCTCGGAGGCGACCGACCGTGACTTTCCCCACCGAAGAAGTACGCATCGCGCTGGATCCGTTAGTCGGTGACCTGGACGGCGAGAGCGCGAGGCTGCGTGCGGCGGGACCGCTGGCGGCGGTCGAGCTGCCCGGCGGTGTCCCCGTGTGGGCGGTCACCCACCATGCGGAGGCCAAGGCGCTGCTGACGGACTCCCGGCTGGTCAAGGACATCGACGTGTGGGGCGCCTGGCAGCGCGGGGAGATCCCGCCGGACTGGCCGCTGATCGGTCTGGCCAATCCGGGCCGCTCGATGCTGACCGTGGACGGCGCCGAGCACCGCCGGATGCGGACGCTCGTGGCCCAGGCCCTGAGCGCGCGCCGGGTGGAGGCCATGCGGGCCCGGGTCACACAGCTCACCGAGGAGTTGCTGGACCGGATTCCGGCGGACGCCGACGTCGTCGATCTCAAGGCGGCGTTCGCCTACCCGCTGCCGATGCTGGTCGTGGCGGACCTCATGGGCATCGACAAGGCCGTGCTGCCCCGGCTCAAGGTGCTGTTCGAGAAGTTCTTCTCCACCCAGACCCCGCCGCAGGAGGTCGTCGCCACCCTCACCGAGCTGGCCGGCATCATGGGCGAGACGGTCGCCGCGAAGCGGGCGCGGCCCGGCGACGACCTGACCAGCGCGCTCGTCCTCGCCTCCGAGGACGGCGACCGGCTCACCGACCAGGAGATCGTCTCCACCCTGCAGCTCATGGTCGCCGCGGGGCACGAGACCACCATCTCCCTGATCGTCAACGCCGTGGTCAACCTCTCCACCCACCCCGACCAGCGGGCCCTGGTCCTCTCCGGCGAGGTGGACTGGTCGGCGGTGGTCGAGGAGACGCTGCGCTGGTCGACCCCGACCTCGCACGTCCTGATCCGTTTCGCGGCCGAGGACGTGCCCGTCGGCGACAAGGTGATCCCCGCGGGGGACGCGCTGATCGTGTCCTACGGCGCGCTGGGCCGGGACGAGCGGGCACACGGTCCGACGGCCGGTGAGTTCGACGTCACCCGGGAGACGGTGACCCGGCACATCTCCTTCGGTCACGGTCCGCACGTGTGCCCCGGCGCGGCCCTGTCCCGGCTGGAGGCGGGCGTCGCGCTGCCCGCGCTGTACGCCCGGTTCCCGCGGCTGGATCTCGCGGTACCCGCGTCCCAGCTGCGCAACAAGCCGGTGGTGACGCAGAACGACCTCTTCGAACTGCCGGTCAGGCTGAACGGCTGACCACCGCGGCGGATCAGCTCTCCCCGTGCCGCCCGGGGCCGATGGCCGCGAGCGCCGGAGGTATCAGCTCCCTGTCGCGCTGGTACGTCAGGCGCTCGCGGGCGCTGTCCGGTGACAGCCACGCGAGCTCGCTCACCTCGTCGTCGGGGCTGAAGGCTCCGCCGGTCGACTCGGCGACCCAGTACACGACCTGCTTCTGCCGGCCCGTGTGATCCACATAGCGCAGGGTCGGCAGGCTGGGGCCGAGCCGGCAGGTGTGGCCGGTCTCCTCCCGGACCTCGCGCAGGGCGGCCGCGCGGGCCGCCTCGCCCTTCTTGAGCTTGCCCTTGGGCCAGGACCAGTCGGACCACTTGGGTCTGAAGACCAGCGCGAGTTCGACGCCGCCCGCGGGGGAGCGGCGCCACAGGACGCAGCCGGCCGCGAGGACCGGGGTGTCGGGGGTGGGGGTCACCGGGGGTTCACCGCCTTCTTCGGCGTGCCGCGACGGGTTCAGGGCGTGCTCACCGCCTGCTTCTGCCAGGACTGCTGGAACGCGAACCGGGCCGCCTCCACCTCGTGCCGCTGGTCGGCGTGCAGCACGCCGAGCGCGTACGCCGTCGCCGGGGCGATACGCGGGGTGCGGGCCGCCGACGCCGCCGCGGCGGCCGCCTCCGAGGCGTCGCGGTGCCGGTCGAGCGCCTGGCCCGCGGCCAGCAGCCGCACGTCCACGGGGGCGTCCTCGCCGCACAGGACCTCGCGGGCGTAGCGGTGCAGGCGCAGCAGCAGGCGGACCTGGTGCCAGGGCCCGTCCTGCGGATGCGGGGCCGGGTCCGGGGACAGGCCGTGCACCAGGGCCTCCGCGTTGTACGGGCTGCCCGCGGTGACCAGGGGCAGCGCGGTGACGGCGTCGACGAGGCGTTCCTCGGCGGCGGCGGCCAGCGGGCCCAGACCGGTGCCGGCCGCGGCGGGCGTCAGCGGGACCTCGCTGGCCAGTACGGCCACCTTGTCGGCGACCGCGTGGAAGCGGGAGGAGCCGAGCGCCTGCAGCGCGGTGGAGTGGGCCCGGGTCCGGGCGAGGGTCAGCTGGCGTTCGAGCAGGGCGCCCGCCTTGGCGGCGCCCACGGTGAGGTTGCCGCGCTCGGTGCCGGCCCGGGCGGCCCCGGGGCCCGTCTGCTGGGCGGGGAACACCGCCGCGCCGGACAGCCGGTGCAGCGCGAGCAGCAGCCGCTCCAGGCGGGCCGCGTAGCCGTGCTCCATCGACAACGTGCCTGACAGCCAGGCCAGTTCGGGACGCAGTCCCTCGGACCAGTCGGCCTCCAGCAGGGGGCGGAAGGTGTGCAGGCTGCCGCTGATGCGGCGGACCGAGCGGCGCAGGGCGCGCGCCGCGTCGGCGGACTCCGCGGTGCCGTTCCCTCCGCCGCCCCCGGCGCCGGTCTCCCGGTGCAGCCTGAGGGCGCGGAGGAACTCGGTGGCCTGGGCCCGCAGATAACCCGCGAGGGTCTCTCCGGTGGCGGAGGGCCCGGCCACCGGGTCCGTCGGGTCAAGGTGTTGCTGTGCCACGCCGGCGCCTCCGGGCGTCTATGAGCATCTCCTGGACGTTGCGCAGGGGTTGGCCGTCCGCGTCGGTGGCGTGCCGGGTCCATTCGCCGTCCGGGCCGAGGTGCCAGGAGGCGGTGGTGTCGGACATGCCGGTCTCCAACAGCCGGTTCAGGGCTGCGCGGTGGGCCGGGTCGGTGACCCTGACCAGGGCCTCGATACGGCGGTCGAGGTTGCGGTGCATCATGTCGGCGCTGCCGATCCACACCTCGGGCTCGCCGCCGTTGCCGAAGGCGAACACGCGGGAGTGTTCGAGGAAGCGGCCGAGTACCGAGCGGACCCGGACGTTCTCCGACAGGCCGGTGACCCCGGGGCGGATGGCGCAGATGCCGCGCACCCAGATGTCGACCGGCACGCCCGCCTGGGACGCGCGGTAGCAGGCGTCGATGAGCGCCTCGTCGACGAGCGAGTTGACCTTGATGCGGACGAAGGCGGGGCGTCCGGCACGGTGGTGCTGGATCTCCTTGTTGATCCGCGATATCAGGCCGTCCCGCAGGGACTTGGGGGCCACCAGCAGCCGCCGGTAGGTCTCGCGGCGCGAGTAGCCGGAGAGCCGGTTGAACAGGTCCGACAGGTCGGCGCCGACCTGCGGGTCGGCTGTCAGCAGGCCGAGGTCCTCGTACAGGCGGGCCGTCTTCGGGTGGTAGTTGCCGGTGCCGACGTGGCTGTAGCGGCGCAGCGTCTCGCCCTCCTGGCGGACCACCAGCGACAGCTTGCAGTGCGTCTTCAGGCCGACGAGGCCGTAGACGACGTGGCAGCCGGCCTCCTCCAGCTTGCGCGCCCACTTGATGTTGGCGTGCTCGTCGAAGCGGGCCTTGATCTCGACCAGGACGAGGACCTGCTTGCCGGACTCGGCGGCGTCGATGAGCGCGTCGACGATCGGGGAGTCGCCCGAGGTCCGGTACAGGGTCTGCTTGATGGCGAGGACGTCCGGGTCGTTGGCCGCCTGCTCCAGGAACGCCTGCACCGAGGTGGAGAAGGAGTCGTACGGGTGGTGCAGCAGCACGTCCCGGCTGCGCAGGGCGGCGAAGATGTCGGGCGCGGACGCGGACTCGACCTCGGCGAGGTCGCGGTGGACGCCGGCGACGAACTTCGGGTACTTCAGCTCGGGCCGGTCCAGGCCGTGGATGCGGAAGAGGCCGGTGAGGTCCAGGGGGCCGGGCAGCGGGTAGACCTCGGCCTCGGAGATCTTCAGCTCGCGCACCAGCAGGTCGAGCACCTCGCGGTCGATGGACTCCTCGACCTCCAGCCGCACCGGGGGCCCGAATCGGCGCCGCATGAGCTCCTTCTCCAGGGCCTGGAGCAGGTTCTCGGCGTCGTCCTCCTCGACCTCCAGGTCCTCGTTGCGGGTGAGGCGGAAGGCGTGGTGCTCCAGCACCTCCATGCCCGGGAACAGCTCCTCCAGGTGGGCGGCGATGACGTCCTCGAGGGGGACGTAGCGGCCCGGGGAGCTCTCCAGGAAGCGGGACAGCAGCGGCGGCACCTTGACGCGGGCGAAGTGCCGGTGGCCGGTGACCGGGTTGCGCACCACGACGGCCAGGTTCAGGGACAGGCCGGAGATGTACGGGAAGGGGTGCGCCGGGTCGACCGCGAGCGGGGTGAGGACCGGGAAGATCTGGTGCCGGAACAGCGTGAACAGCCGCGCCTGCTCCTTCTCGGTCAGCTCGCTCCAGCGGACCAGGTGGATGCCCTCCTCCGCGAGGGCGGGGGCGACGTCCTCGTGGTAGCAGGCGGCGTGCCGCGCCATCAGCTCGCGGGACCGGGCCCAGATCATCTCCAGCACTTCGCGGGGCTGCAGGCCGGAGGCGGAGCGGGTGGCGACGCCGGTGGCGATGCGGCGCTTGAGTCCGGCCACCCGGACCATGAAGAACTCGTCCAGGTTGCTGGCGAAGATCGCGAGGAAGTTCGCGCGTTCGAGCAGGGGCGTGTTCGGGTCCTCGGCGAGTTCGAGGACCCGCTCGTTGAAGGCGAGCCAGCTGCGCTCCCGGTCGAGGAAGCGGCCCTGCGGCAGCTGGGGGCCCTCGTGCGGCGCTTCCTCGTAGGAGTCGAGGTCGGCGTCGATGTCGGGTTCCAGGTCGGAGACGGCCGCGGACACCGTGTGCGGGCGGTGCGCGGCGATGGAGCCCACGGAGGGCTGCGGGTGCTGTACCTGTGCCTGGGCGTTTGGCTGGCTCATGAACCCATTCTTCCGCGCCGGAGGTGTCACGGGCGCGTCGGAAGCGGCGGGCGGGAGCTCGGCTTCGAAGAAGTGGGCGTCCCCGTTCCCCGCGGCCCCCTCGGGGGGTGGCGAAGGGTCTGGCACGGCGGGCGTCATTGGCCGAGCGTCGCAAGCCTGTCTGAACCGATGGTTACGGCGACATGGCGTTCGGGATATCGGGGGGCGGCTCCCGGCCGCCGCCCGCGCGGGTGCGGCTCGGGCGGCGCGGCAGCCGGAACGCGGCCGCCGTCGCGAGGGCGGTGACCGGGAGGAGGGTGCCGGTCCCCACCGGGTTCATGGGCCAGGAGGGCGAGGCGGGGCCGCAAACGGGGGTTCCCGTGTCGAATGCGTGACCTTCGCGGGAGGTGTTCGTTGAAGGTGAAACGGTTTCCCGGGCGGGCGGGGGAGTCCTCCTCGCGCTGGGCGGGCAGCATCGCCGAGGCCACGCATGACCGGTGGGCGCCGGCCCGGCGCCCCCGGTCCGCCCACCTCTCGGGGACGCCCGGCGCGGGCAGCGAGCGGCGCAGCGGCGGCGCCGTGAGCGTGCCGGCTGGCAGGGCGTGCCGGCGGGCAGGGCGTACGGGCGGGCAGGGCGTGCCGGCCGTGGGCGATCAGGGCGGGGCCGCGGGCCGTGAAGCCGCCTGGGAAGGGCCGGTCGTCGCCCATCGGGTCCCGGTGCGCGCCGCGGGCGTCACGTCTCCGTGCGGTACATCAGGTCCGTCTCGTGCGTCACGAACCCCAGCCCCTCGTACACGGCGACGGCCGCCTGGTTGTCGGCGTCGACGTACAGCATCGCCGTGGGCAGTTCCTGGGCCCGCAGGTGGCGCAGGCCGATCGTGGTCAGGGCCTTGCCCAGACCGCCGCCCTGCGCCCCGGGCCGCACCCCGAGCACGTACACCTCTCCCAGCTGCTCGGTGGCGTGGACCTTCGTCCAGTGGAAGCCGACGAGTTCGTCGCCGCGGAAGGCGAGGAAGAAGCCGGCCGGGTCGAACCACGGCTCGGCCTTGCGGTCGTCGAGGTCGCGCTGGGTCAGGGAGCCCTGCTCGGGATGGTGGGCGAACGCGGCGGCGTTCACCGCGAGCCAGGCCGCGTCGTCCTGGCCGGGCACGAAGGTCCGCACGGTCACGCCCTCGGGCAGCACCGGCTCGGACAGTTCCAGGCCCGTCAACGGGCGCCGCATCTGCCGCAGTTCGCGGAACAGGGTGAGCCCCAGGACCTGCGCCAGGTGCCGGGCCGCGGTGTGGCCGCCGTGCGCCCACACCCGCAGCCGCTTGCCGGAGGCGGCGAGCAGCGCCGATCCCAGCGCCCGCCCGTGCCCCTGCCCCCGGTGCGCGGGGTGCACGACCAGCTCGGCGGCCGGCGCCTCCACCGGGTCGGTGTCCTCCAGCTGGGCGTAGCCGACGAGTTCGTCGCCGACCGTGAGCAGCAGATGGGACACGCCCTGGCGCTCGCCGCCCCGCAGCTGCAGCCGGCCCTGTTCGGACACCGCCTGGTGCCCGTCGTGCCGGGCGGCCTCCGCCAGCAGCCCGAGCACGGCCTCGGTCCGGTCCGGGGAGAGCGCGGTCAGGGTCTCGATGGAGCGGGTGCCGTCGGGGCGGGCGATGTCGTCGCTGGTCATGCGTACGAGGGTAAGGGGAGGACCCGGCGGAGCGGAGGTACGTGCACAACGGAACGTAAAGGCAGAGCAGGGGGCAAAGGGAAACCAGGATGTAACCAGGAACCCCCTGTCGCGCTACGCGCGTTGACTCTAGGCTGCGCCCCGACGGGGCCACCACCTCAGCACGAACGACAGGGGGGCGTATGCCAGCCAACTCCCAGCCGTACCAGCGCCGCAGACGGACGTACCGTCTGCTCGCCGCAGCCGCGGGTCTCGCGACCGCCGGCGCGCTGGTCGCCGCGCTTCCGGCCGAGGCGCACGACACGAGCCACGATGGCCATCACCCGGGCCGCTACCAGGACGTGCAACTGCTGTCCTTCAACGACCTGCACGGCAACCTGGAGCCGCCGTCCGGTTCCTCCGGCCGGGTGACCGAACTGCAGGCGGACGGCACGACGAAGACGATCGATGCGGGTGGCGTGGAGTACCTGGCCACCCACCTGCGCCAGGCCCGGGAGGGCAAGCCCTACTCCATCACCGCGGCCGGCGGCGACATGGTCGGCGCCTCGCCGCTGATCTCGGGCCTGTTCCACGACGAGCCCACCATCGAGGCGCTCAACAAGCTGGACCTGGACGTCACGTCCGTCGGCAACCACGAATTCGACGAGGGCCCCAAGGAACTGGCGCGCCTTCAGAACGGCGGCTGCCACCCCACCGACGGCTGCTACACGGACCAGGAGTTCGAGGGCGCCGACTTCCCGTACCTGGCCGCCAACGTCCTGAACGAGAAGACCCACCGGCCGATCCTGAAGCCGTACTGGGTCTGGAAGAAGAAGGACGTCAAGATCGGCTTCATCGGCGTGACCCTGGAGGGCACCCCGGGCATCGTCTCCGCGGACGGCGTCAAGGGCCTGCAGTTCAAGGACGAGGTCGAGACGATCAACAAGTACGCGCGCGTGCTCCAGGCGCAGGGCGTGCAGTCGATCGTCGCGCTGATCCACGAGGGCGGTGCGCCGGCCTCGTCGTCGTACAACTACGACTGCGACTCCCCGGGCGCCGGCGACGGCATCTCCGGGCCGATCGTCGACATCGCCAAGAACGTCACGCCGGCGGTGGACGCGCTGGTGACGGGTCACACCCACACCTCGTACGTCTGCACGATCGACGACCCGGCGGGCCGTCCCCGCATGGTCACCTCGGCCTCGTCCTTCGGACGGCTCTACACGGACACCACGCTCACCTACGACCGCTACACCGGCGACATCGCCCGCACCGCGGTCACGTCGGCGAACCACGTGGTCAGCCGGGACGTGCCCAAGGCGGCCGACATGACCGACCTGATCGGCAGGTGGAACACCCTCGCCGCCCCGATCGGCAACCGCCCCATCGGCTACATCTCCGCCGACATCCCCAACACCGGCACCGAGTCCCCGATGGGCGACCTGATCGCCGACGCGCAGCTCGCGTACGGCAAGCAGCTCGACCCGGAGACGGACCTCGCGCTGATGAACCCGGGCGGCGTCCGGGCCGGGCTCACCTACGTGGCCAAGGCCGCCGAGGGCGACGGCGTGGTGACCTACGCCGAGGGCTTCACGGTGCAGCCGTTCGCCAACACCGTGAACCTCCAGGACTTCACCGGCGCGCAGCTGATCCAGGTGCTCAAGGAGCAGGTCAGCGGCTCGAACACGGCGTCCCCGAAGATCCTCCAGCCCTCGTCGGGCCTGACCTACACGCTGGACCTGACGAAGACCGGGGCCGACCGTGTGGTCACCGACTCGATCCGCCTGAACGGCGCCGCGATCGACCCCGCGGCCACCTACCGCGTCGCCACCAACAGCTTCCTCGCGGGCGGCGGCGACGGCTTCACCACGCTGGGCCTGGGCACGAACGACCTGGTCGGCACCGACGACCTGGCGGCCCTGGCGCAGTACCTGACGGCCACCTCCTCGGCGGCGAACCCGATCGCCCCGCCGGCCGCGAACCGCATCACGATCACCAAGTAGCCCGCTCCCGAGCGGCACCGCCCCGAACCCCGCCCCGGCACCGCCGGGGCGGGGTTCGTCGTCCTCGCCGTCGCCACAGGCCCGTGTGGACCCGCGCCCGGATCCGCGACCCGCCGCCCGGCCTGCGCCCGGGGTTCCTGCCCGAGCACGTGGCGCGGACGCCCCGGCGGACGCCGACCCCCAACGACACGATCCGCGAGAACATCCCCTGCGGCCGCCCCGGCGCGAGCGACGAGGAGATCGAACGCGCGGCCGTCGGCGCGGCGGCGCACCCCTTCGCCACCGTCCTGCCCGACGGCTACGACACCCCCGTCGCGTCCGGCACGGCCGCCCTCTCCGGCGGGCGGCTCCGGCGCATCGCCCACTCCCGCGCGATGCTGCGCGCCGCGCCCGTCCGCGTCGTGGACGAACCGACGGCCGGCCCGAACGCGCCGGCCGCCCGCCGGGTGGCGCAGCCGCTGCGCAGGCTGATGGCGGGCCGCACCACGAGCGTGATCACGCACGATCCGAGCCGGGCGCCGGACGCCGACCGGCCCCTGGTCGTCGACCGCGGCCTGCTGGTGGAGGCGGGCACCCACGGGGGACTCCTCGCGCGGCGGGGCGCCTGGGCCGCTGGTGGCGCGCGGGACGCAGCCCGGCCCCCCCGCACGGGGGCGGGACACGGTCGGGTGAATGGGCGCAGGAGGCGTTTCGAGCGGGGGATGACCTTGGGCCGGCTCGTCGAGGACCTGGCGGCTCAACAGCTCACGGCCGAGCCGATCGCCGAGCGCGTCGCCGCTGCGCGAAAGGCGGGCCACCGCGCCATGTCGTCCCGCCGGCCCTCGCTCCCGCGCGTCGGCCCACGTGCGGAGCGGGCCCTAGGGAGCCTCGGCGGGCGGGGCCGTCGGTGCGCCCGGCAGCCGCAGCGTCGCCACCGTGCCGCCGCCGTCCGCGCGGGACAGGGTGACCTCGCCGCCCGCCCGGCGGACCGTGCGGGCGACGATCGACAGGCCGAGGCCCGAGCCGGGCAGCGCGCGGGCGCTCGGGGAGCGCCAGAAGCGGTCGAAGACGTGCGGGAGTTCGTCCTCCGCGATGCCGGGACCGTGGTCGCGGACGGTCAGCACACCGTCGCCGAGCCGCACGTCGACCGTGCCGCCCTCGGGGCTGAACTTCACCGCGTTGTCGAGGACGTTGACGATCGCCCGCTCCAGGGCGGAGGGCTCCGCCATGACGTACCAGGGCTCCAGGTCGGCCGTGATCGTCAGCTCGGGCCCGCGCAGGCGCGCCCGGCGCAGGGCCGCCTCCACGGTGTCCCGCAGCGGCACCACCTGGACGCGCTCGCCCCGCTGCCCCTCCGACCGCGACAGCTCCTGCAGGTCGCCGATCAGCGAGGCCAGTTCCGTCACCTGCGCCTTCACCGACGCCAGCAGCGCCTTGCGGTCCGCCTCCGGGAGGGGGCGGCCCGTCTCCTCGCTGCGGGTGAGCAGCTCGATGTTGGTACGCAGCGAGGTGAGCGGGGTGCGCAGCTCGTGGCCGGCGTCCGCGATGAGCTGCTGCTGCAGCTCGCGGGAGCCGGCCAGCGAGGAGGTCATGGAGTTGAACGAGCGGGACAGCCGGGCGATCTCGTCCTCGCTGTCGTCCTCGACCGGGATGCGGACCGTGAGGTCCTCGGTGCGGGCGACGTGCTCGACGGCATCGGTGAGCTTGTCGACGGGCCGCAGCCCCGCCCGCGCGACCGCGAGCCCGGCCGCTCCCGCGCCGAGCACGCCCACGCCGGAGACGAGCAGGAGGATCAGGGAGAGATCGTTGAGGGTGTTCCTGGTGCTCTTCAGGGGGACGGCGGCGACGAACCCGACGCTGGGTCCGGCCTCCCCGTCGGCGGTCCTGGTGGCGCCCAGCGGGCGGACCATCACCCGCACCGCGGCGCCGTGCTCGTCGGTGCCGTCGCGGAAGTAGATCCGGCCGGTGTCCGCGTTCTTGATCTGTTCCTTGTCGGCCTGGGTGACCTTGACGGCCCCGGTGGAGTCGTCGGTGACGCAGACCTTCCCGCTCTCCGTGACCACCTGCGAGTAGTTGCTGCGGAAGAAGCCGTTGCCCTGCGGGGTGGTGGAGCAGTTGTTGAGGGCCTGCTCGGCCTGCTGGATCTGCTGCGGCCCCCGCATGCCCCGCTGAAGGTCCTGGTTGAGCTGCTCGTACAGCTTCCCCTGCACGATGAACCAGCAGGTCACCGACACCGCCGCCACCGCGAACGCCACCGCCGCCGCGACCAGCAGCGCCAGCCGGGAGCGGATCGGCAGGGACCGGAACCGGCGTGCCACCTCGCTCACTCCGCCCCGCCCTGCCGCAGCACGTACCCCACCCCGCGCACCGTGTGGACGAGCCGCGGCTCGCCGCCCGCCTCGGTCTTGCGGCGCAGGTACATGACGTAGACGTCCAGCGAGTTGGAGCTCGGCTCGAAGTCGAAGCCCCACACCGCCTTGAGGATCTGCTCGCGGGTGAGCACCTGGCGCGGGTGCGCCATGAACATCTCCAGCAGGGTGAACTCGGTGCGGGTCAGCTCCACCGGCCGCCCGCCCCGGGTGACCTCCCGGGTGGCGAGGTCCATCCGCAGGTCGGCGAAGGCCAGCGCCTCGTCCTGCTGGCCGCTGCCGGCGGCCGCGGCGGCGTAGGAGTTGCGCCGCAGCAGGGCGCGGACGCGGGCGAACAGCTCGTCCAGCTCGAACGGCTTGACCAGGTAGTCGTCGGCCCCGGCGTCCAGCCCGGTCACCCGGTCGCCCACGGTGTCCCGGGCCGTCAGCATCAGGATCGGCGTCGTGTCACCGGCGCCGCGGATGCGCCGGGCGGTGGTGAGGCCGTCCATGCGGGGCATCTGGATGTCCAGCACGATCAGGTCGGGCCGGTGCGCCGTGGCCTTCTCCAGCGCGTCGGCGCCGTCCACGGCGACCTCGGTGCCGTACCCCTCGAAGGCGAGACTGCGCTGGAGTGCTTCGCGCACCGCCGGCTCGTCGTCGACGATCAGGATGCGCTGGGGGTCACGGTCGCCATCGGCGGGGCTCATGGGCTCGGATTCCTCGGATGCGGTGGGGGGACGGGGGCTGGACGCCTTCAGCGTCGCATGTTCCCCGTCGGGCGCGGAAAGGGCGGAGCGCGGGTGGAGTGCGGGTGGAGTGCGGACGGAGCGTGGCCCGGATCAGCCGCGGGCGCCGCCGCGGCGACGGCCGCGCACGGCGCCGGCGCGGCGGCCGGCGGCGGGGACGGCGGCCACCTCGGGGGCCCGGACCGCCGGTGCGTGGAGGTCGTACGCCACCTCGAGGGCCGCCGTGAAGTCGGCGGCGCCGGTGCCGGCGCCCGGGTGCGGAACCTGCTTGATCATGACTGCTCCCTGACTGCGGACGGTGTCGGCCGGCGGGCGGTGTCAGTCGGAGCCGCCGGCCCGCAGCGTGGCCAGGTCGGACTTGACGGTGTTGATCGGGATGGCGAAGCCGAGGCCGACGCTGCCGGCGCCGGCCGAGGACGACCCGGAACTGTCCGAGTACATCGCGGAGTTGATGCCGACGATGGTGCCGTTCATGTCGATCAGGGCGCCGCCGGAGTTGCCGGGGTTCAGCGAGGCGTCCGTCTGGATGGCCTTGTAGGTCGTCGTGGACGAGCCGGTGTCGCCGTTGAACTGCCGGCCGCCGAACTCGAACGGCCACTGCCCGCTGCCGCCGCCCTGGCTCCGGCCCTCGCCGGTGGAGACGGTCACATCGCGGTTCAGGGCCGAGACGATGCCGCTGGTGACGGTGCCGGTCAGGCCCTCGGGGGAGCCGATCGCCACCACCGTGTCGCCGACGCTGACGCCGCTGGAGTCGCCCAGGGTGGCCGCCTGGAGGCCGGAGGCGCCCCGCAGCTCGATCAGGGCGAGGTCCTTCTTGCTGTCGGTGCCGACGACCCGCGCGGTGTAGGACGTGCCGTCGCTGGTCCTGACCTTGATCGAGGAGGCGCCGGAGACGACGTGGTTGTTGGTGAGGATCTCGCCGTCGCCGGTGATGATCACGCCGGAGCCGGTCGACTCCCCGGAGCCCGAGGTGGCGTTGATCTCGACGATGCCCGGGCTGACCGCGGCGGCGATCGCGGCGATGTCGCCCTTCTTGGCGGCGGGCACCACGCTGGTGCTGCTCGTGGTGGCGGCGCGGTTGTCGTTGCCGGTCAGCTCCTGGATGCCGTAGGCGGTGCCGCCGCCGATGGCCGCGGCGACGATCGCCACGGCGGCCAGCAGGGCGACCGGTCCCCGGGTCCGCTTCTGCGCCGCGGACGCGGGCGCCGGCGCGGGGGCGGCGGGTGCGCCGGGCGAGGCAGGTGCCGCGTGCGCGTCCGGCCCGGCCGGGGGAGCGGCGAGCAGGGCGGTGCCGCCACCGGGCTCGACGGTGACCGGCCGGGCCGGCGGCTGCGCCGGCGGGGGCGGGGGCGGCCACTCGGGGTTCGCGGGCGAGGAGGCGTGCTGCTGTGGGTACGCGTGCCGCTCGCCCTGGTACGGGTCGTCGTGCTCGCCGCCGCGGCGGATGCTCTCGGTCATGGAACGAGCTTGTCGCTCCACCATGAGAGCTCCCTGAGCGTCCGCTGAGAAGCCCGGCAGAACCTCGTGTGCCCGGTATGAACGGGCTTCTCGCGGCTTCGCGGACTCCCTCGGGAGGCGCTCAGAAGGTCACGCGCAGCCGCAGGACCGCCGGACGACCAGCCGCGACGGGAACACCTTCAGCCGCTCGCGCCGCGACCCCGCGACCCGCAGTCCGTCGTCCAGCACCAGGTCCACGGCGGCCCGGGCCATCGCCGAACGGTCCGATGCGACCGTGGTCAGGGGCGGGTCGGCGAGCGCCGCCTCCTTGATGTCGTCGAAGCCGGCCACCGCCAGCTCGCCCGGCACGTCGATGCGCAGCTCGCGCGCCGCGCGCAGCACGCCGATCGCCTGGTCGTCGGTGGAGCAGAAGACCGCGGGCGGCCGCCGGGGCCCGGAGAGGATGTCCAGGGCGATCCGGTAGGCGTCGTAGCGGTTGTACGGCGCCTCGAACAGGCGGCCCTCGGTCTCCACGCCCGCCTCCTGCATCGCGCGCCGCCAGCCCTCGACGTGGTCGGAGACGGGGTCGCCGACCGCGGGCGTCTCGGCCGTACCGCCGACGCACGCGACGTAGTCGTAGCCGTGTTCCAGCAGGTGGCGCACGGCGAGCTGGGCGCCGCCCAGGTCGTCGGTGACGACCGCGACGTCGTCGATGGCCTCGGGCCGCTCGTGCAGCAGGACCACCCGGGCGTCCCACGCCTCGATCTCGGCGGCGGCCAGGTCGTTGAGCGCGTGGCTGACCAGGATCAGGCCGGAGACCCGCATCCCGAGGAACGCCCGCAGGTAGTGGACCTCGCGCTCGCTGACGTAGTCGGTGTTCCCGACGAGCACCATCTTCCCGCGCTCGGAGGCGGCCTGTTCGACCGCGTGCGCCATCTCCCCGAAGAAGGGCTGGCGCGCGTCCGGGATGATCAGCCCTATGAGGTCGGTGCGCCGGGACGCCATCGCCTGGGCGACCCGGTCGGGCCGGTACCCGAGCTCCTTGATGGCGGCGAGGACGCGCTCGCGCGTGGCCGGGGCGACCGGCCGGGGTCCGTTGTTGATGACATAGCTGACGACGGCAGTGGACGTCCCTGCCAGCCGTGCTACGTCGTCCCGAGTCACCTTGGCCACTCGCGGAGTCTACGCGGAGAGACCGGGACCGGGCAGGGCGAAAAGGCGCTGGGCCGGGCTTCCCCGGGCCCGTTCGGCGCTTCCGGTGCGGGAGCGCTCCCCTGCCCGGGCGTCCGCTATGCCTTCGCCCGGACCTCGACGGCGTCCAGGGCCGTCGTCTCGTCCGTTTCCTCCGCCTTTGAGCGCTCCGCCCGGGCCTTGGCCTCCTCGGCGGTCCGGTCGCCCTTCTCCGGGGTAACGAATCGATAACCCACGTTCCGGACGGTCCCGATCAGCGACTCGTGCTCGGGTCCGAGCTTGGCACGCAGGCGCCGTACGTGCACGTCGACCGTGCGGGTGCCGCCGAAGTAGTCGTAGCCCCACACCTCCTGCAGGAGCTGGGCGCGGGTGAAGACCCGGCCCGGGTGCTGGGCGAGGTACTTCAGGAGTTCGAACTCCTTGAAGGTCAGGTCCAGGACCCGGCCCTTGAGCTTGGCGGAGTAGGTCGCCTCGTCGACCGACAGGTCGCCGTTGCGGATCTCCATGGGCGAGTCGTCGTTGACGATCTGCTGGCGGCCCATGGCCAGCCGGAGCCGGGCCTCGACCTCGGCCGGCCCGGCGGTGTCCAGCAGGACGTCGTCGATGCCCCAGTCGGCGGTGACGGCGGCGAGGCCGCCCTCGGTGACCACCAGGACGAGCGGACAGCCCGGCCCGGTGGAGCGCAGCAGCTGGCACAGGCTGCGCACCTGGGGGAGGTCGCGGCGGCCGTCGACGAGGATGACGTCGGCGCCCGGGGTGTCGACGAGCGCGGGTCCCTCCGCCGGAGCGACACGCACGTTGTGCAGCAGCAGGCCGAGGGCGGGGAGCACCTCCGTCGACGGCTGGAGGGCATTGGTCAGGAGCAGCAGAGAACTCATACGTCTGGTTCCTCCTCGGTCCCTGCGAGGACGTTTGCGGTGCGGAACTGCTCTGCGATCCCGGGGGCCCGTACACCGCGGTCACCTGGGGCTTCCCGCTTCGTATACAACGCTTCCGAAAGCACAAAAGGACCCGGGGGCTACGCTGCCCGAGTCCTCTGTCCAGCAGAATAACCCACATGAACACCGGTCCGGCAGGTCATGTGGCGCGATCCACCCTTCGTCCGCACTGCGAGACGGGCAGACGGGAACCTTTGCGTACGTTTCTGCACACGGTCGACGGGGTTGCCGTCGATTCCGTATACGATCCGGCGGCCGTCGTACCCGACCCCTCCCGGCCGTCCGCCGGTGACCTGGTGTTCGTGGTGGCGCACGGCTTCACCGGCGACGTGGACCGGCCGCACGTGCGGCGGGTGGTCACGGCCCTGGCCCGCCACGGCGCCGTCGTCACCTTCTCCTTCCGCGGCCACGGCGCCTCCGGCGGCCGCTCCACGGTCGGCGACCGCGAGGTGCTCGACCTGGCGGCGGCGGTGGAATGGGCCCGCGAGCTCGGACACACGCGCGTGGTGACCGTCGGCTTCTCCATGGGCGGCTCGGTGGTGCTGCGGCACGCGGCCCTGCACGGGGGGACCGACGCCGTGGTCTCCGTCAGCGCACCCGCCCGCTGGTACTACCGGGGCACGGCCCCGATGCGCCGCCTGCACTGGCTGGTGACGCGCCCCACCGGCCGGCTGGTGGGCCGTTACGGCCTGCGCACCCGCATCCACCACCGCGTGGGGGCACCTCCCACGCCCTTCGGGCAGTGGGGGAGGGACCCGGTACCGCTGTCCCCGGTGGAGGCGGCGGCGAGGATCGCACCGACGCCCCTGCTGATCGTGCACGGCGACCGGGACGGCTACTTCCCCCTCGACCACCCGCGCATGCTGGCCGCGGCCGCCGGCGACGACGCCGAACTCTGGGTCGAGCACGGCATGGGCCACGCGGAGAACGCCGCCGGCGACGAACTGCTGTCCCGCATCGGGGACTGGGCGGTCGCCCGGGCGGGCTAGCCTGAGGTGTCCACAGCCGAACTGATTGAGGAACGGATGCCAAAGGTCACGGTGCGCTACTGGGCGGCCGCGAAGGCCGCGGCCGGGGTCGCCGAGGAGCCGTACGACGCGGACACGCTGGCCGAGGCGCTCGACGCCGTGCGCGGGCGACACCCCGGCGAACTCACCCGCGTGCTCCAGCGATGCTCGTTCCTCGTCGACGGTGATCCCGTGGGCACCCGCGGACATGAGACGGTACGGCTGGCCGACGGCGGCACGGTCGAGGTGCTCCCGCCGTTCGCAGGAGGGTGACGATGACCGACCAGCCGTACGACCCCGCGTACCAGGGGTACGACCCGTACCAGCAGTCCCCGCAGCCGCAGCCGCAGGCGTGGCCCGGGCAGCCGGCGTACCAGGGCGGGCAGGCTCCTGCCGGGTACGAGGACCCGGACGCCCTGCAGTACACGCAGCGGTGGCAGGGACAGACCTGGGAGACGCAACTGCAGCCGCCCGTCGCAGCGGTGGACGCGGCCGAGACGGCGTACCTGCCCCCGCAGACGGACGCCGGGTACCCGCCGCACCACCCGGCGCCCCACCACCAGGCCGCCGCCGGGTACGGGTATCCGCCGCACCAGGAACCGGCCCAGGAACCGGCCCAGGAACCGGCCCAGGAACCGGCCCAGGGCCCAGCCCACGCCCCGGCTCCGGCCCACGCCCCGGCGTGGGACCCGCAGCCGCAGCCGCAGCCACAACCGCAGCCGCAGCCGCAGCCGCAGGCCGTTCAGCCCGCCGGCCGCCGGGGCCACGCAGGCCCCGCCGCGCCCGAGCCGGAGGGCGCCCCCGCCTACGGCCCCGCCACCCTCGCCGGCAACGCCCGTATCACGGACGCCCAGCGCGCCCGCCTGGAGGGCCGGTCCCCGGTCATCGAACCCGGCGGGCAGCCGGCCGCGCTGACCGCGCTGCTGGGGCTGCTGCTGTCGGGAACGGCGGCGATCGGCCCGTACGCCCTCCTCGTCCCGCTCGTCGCCCTGCAGGCCGTCACCGCGGCGGGCTGGTTCCGGCTCAACGGCATGTGGCCGGCCCGGCAGGGCATCGCGCTGGCGTTCCTCGGCGCGCTCGTCGCGGACGTGGCACTGCTCGCGGCGGGCCGCGAGCACGGCCCGGCCGCGATACTCGGCACCATCGGCGTGTGGGTGCTGCTCTCCCTGGTGCTGCAACTGCGCTCGCACGCGGACCCCGACGAGCGGATGTACGGCCTGATGGCGAGTGTCGCCTCGGCGGCGCTGGCCATCCTCGCGGCCGGTTACCTCGCGGCCGGTGCGGACGCGGTGTCCGTCGGCGCGGCCGCGGTCGCGGTGGCCCTGCTGGCCCGCGCCCTGCCCCTGCCCACGCCGGCGTCGGTGGCGGTCTCGCTGCTGGCGGCGGCGGGCGCGGGCGTCGCGGCCGGCGCGCTCACGGACCTCGGCGCGAAGGGCGCGCTGCTGGGCGCGGGCGCCGCGGCGTGCGCGCTGATCGGGCACCGGGTGGCGAGCTACGACTACCCGTCGCGCTTCGTCCACTTCACCGCGGGCGTCGCCCTGCCGCTGACGGCGGCGGCGCCGGTGGTGTACGTGCTCGGGCGGGCGCTGGGGTAGCGGTGTCCCCTGTGCACCCTCCTGTCACAGGTGATCCACAATTCGCGGGTGCGTGCCCGTCCCAGGGTTAGTCTCGCGCCAGACGGCCACCTGGGTCGTCGGTGACCGGCCTTCGTGGATGACCGCCGAAGTGGGGGAAACATACGGTATGCGCGCCCTGCGAATACTTTTGATCGTCGTCGTGATCCTGGGCGGCCTGTTCGTGCTCGTGGACCGGGTGGCGGTCTACTTCGCCGAGAACGAGGCGGCGGACAAGCTCAGGACCACCGAGAACCTGGCCTCGACCCCGGACGTGTCCATCAACGGCTTCCCGTTCCTCACCCAGGTGGCGTCCGGGGAGCTGGACGACGTCCAGGTCGGCATCAAGGGCTACGAGGCGGACACCGGCAGCACCGCCGCCGGCGCCGCGAAGACGATCCGCGTCGACGACATCGACGCCCACATGAAGCGCGTGCGGTTCTCCGGCGACTACAGCTCCGCCACCGCGGCCACCGCCACCGGCACCGCCCTGGTCTCCTACGACGAGCTGCTGAAGGCGGCCAAGTCCGGGCCGACGCAGATCATCCCGGGCATCACCGCCGAGGTCGTCGGGCTGTCCGACGGCGGCGACGGCAAGATCAAGGTGGAGGTCAAGGTGCGGGCGGCCGGTGTGGAGCAGACGTACCCGGTGCTCAGCTCGGTGACCGTGGAGGGCTCCACGGTCAAGGTGCACGCCGACTCGCTGCCCAGGACGGTCGTGCGGCTCGCCGAGTCCCGGATCCGCGCGATCACCGACTTCCAGCAGACGATCGACCAGCTGCCCGGCGACGTCAGGCTCGACAAGGTCGAGGCGGCGAAGAACGGGGTGGAGATCACCGTGAAGGGTTCGGACGTCAAGCTCGCGGGGTAGGGACTAGGAGTTGTCGTCAAATGTCACGCCCACATCAGCAGGGCTGCGAGGGTGACGGCTGCTTGGTAGGACTCGGCG
>NZ_JAYMHD010000022.1:0-94767 GCF_035656535.1 Streptomyces sp. H51 | reverse complement strand
CGAGCTCGAGTTCTGGTTCTCGATGGTCAAGGTCACCGCCCTGATCGGCATGATCGTCATCGGTCTCGGCGTGCTCGTCAGGTGAGCACGCTGGTGAAGCGCTCGTTCAGCTCCCGCCCGACGTAGAAGATGCCCTTGGCGAGCTGGTCGGGGGTCCAGGTCACGCAGGGGCGGTCGGGGTAGGCCCGGTAGCCGCCGGCGAAGACCTCGTTGCGGTTGCCCGAGGGGTCGAAGAAGTAGATCGTCTTGCCGCGGGTGATGCCGTGCTGGGTGGGGCCGATGTCGACGGAGACGTCGTCCATGGCGAACAGGTCGCCCGCGCGCAGCACGTCGGACCAGTCGCCGAGTTCGAAGGCGAAGTGGTGCAGTTTGCCCTGCGGGCCCTTGATCAGGGCGATGTCGTGGACCTTCTGGCCCGCGCTCATCCAGGTGCCGATGTACTCCGCGTCGTCGTCGAGGGAGGTGGCCACCCGCTCGGTGGCGTAGAAGTCCAGCACTTCCGAGAAGAAGCGGTCCATCAGGTTGACGTCCTCGGCGGTGATCAGCGCGTGGTCGATGTTGGGCACGCCGACGCCGACCAGGTGGCGGGGGAACACCTCGGGGTTGACACTGCCGACCTCGGAGCCGACCAGGGTCATGTCGTGGTAGAGCTCCAGGACGTGGTCCGACGGCGTGAAGATCCGGATGCCGTCGCTGACCTCGGGGTTGTCGCCCTTGCTCATCCGCTCCACCCGGCAGCCGAACTGCTGGGCGCGCTTCTCGAACCCGTCGAGGTCCGCGGGGTGGTTGACCTTGTACCCGAGCTTGTTCAGGCCGACGCCGCCCTCCTCGAGGACGACCGAGTGGTGGTCCCACTCGTCCCAGGCCTTCAACAGCAGCCGCCCGGCGTCCTCCTGGACGGGGCGCAGTCCCAGGGTGTCCACGTAGTGGCTCCTGGCGTCGGTGAGGTCGGTGACCCGCGCGTGGACGTATCCCAGGCGCATGACTGCCATTGCGGCTCCTAGTTCTCGCTGCCGGTCCCGCCGGCAAGGTCTGTGCCGGTCCGGCCGGCCGGGTGTGTGCCGGTCCCGCCGGCGGGGTGTGTGCCGGTCGGACCGGCTGGTTCGGTGCCGGTCCCACCGGCGGGGGTGCCGCCGGCGCGGAACGCCAGCAGCGGGTGCAGGGCGCGCAACCGGTCGTTGCGCAGGGTGATGCAGACGTCGCCGGTGGGGACGGCGCGGCAGGTCAGGCAGGTGCCGGAGCCTCGTTCGGCCGCGGGCAGGACGGTGTCGGCGACGGTCTTGTGGTACTCGACGTCGCCGACCACGAGATCCACCTTGCAGATCCCGCAGCCGCCGCGCCGGCACCCGGTCCGGTAGGCGTAGCCCGCGCGGTGGAGACCCTCCAGCACGGTCTCCCCCGCGCGCAGCTCCACGACCACGCCCTCGGGCTGCACGGTCACTGTGGGCATCGCGGCGCTCTCAGCCGTGGAAGGCGAGCAGGCTCTTGTGGCCCACGCCGAGCGCCTCGAGCGTCTGGTCGTCGGACGGTTCGAAGGGCGTGCCGTCGAGGCTCCAGCGCCAGGCGCCGGCCGGGTCGTAGTCCGGGTCGGCGGACGCCCACGGGTCGACCACCGCGGAGCGGAACTCGGCCCAGGTCATCGCCTTGGGCGTGCGGAAACAGGCGGCGGCTCCGAACCACATGTTGTCCTTCCACCACAGGTGGACCAACTGGTCGTCGCCGTACAGCTCCTGGCGGGAGCGGGACGGGAAGTCGTACGGTGCGATCGCGCGGACCGGCATGGCTCAGCTCCCCACCGGAGCGCTCGAGTGCCAGCGCTCCCAGTTCTCGTTGTCGGCGGATCCGGTGTACTCGCCGCCGTCGCCTTCCTGGATGCCGTACCAGGCGAGGACCTCGGGCACCGACGGGCCGCCGCAGTTGCCCTGATAGATCTGGTGCACGGGCAGCCAGGCCTGGACGTACTTCTCGGGTTCGCGTTCGAAGACCCACTGGCAGCCGTCGGAGCAGAAGTCGAACCGCTCGCCCCGGTACTCGGTGCTGCGCTGGCAGATCGTGGTCGGGTCGCCGGGTTCGGTGAACAGCATCGGGATCTGGCAGACCTGGCAGAGCTGCGGCAGGCCCGGGTAGAAGAAGCGCCCGCCGCCGTCCACCACCCGCTGGGCCTTGTCCCACAGCGGCTTGTAGTACTTGTCGAAGGTGTCGGGGTAGTTGGCCGCCAGCCACTCCTGGTCCTCCGCGCCGGGGATCGAGGTGGTGAACGACGCGGCGAAGCTGAACTGGTGGAGCACCCAGTAGACCTGGTGGCTGAGCGTCTCCTTCTCGTCGATCGCCTGCTGCACGTGGCGCGGCGGGCGGATGCCGTAGAACTCCAGGTCGGGGAAGAGGCCGTTCAGCATCTGCTCCTCGAAGTAGAGCTCGAACGCCTCCTTCCAGCTCATGACCTTGCGCGGCAGCATGTAGTCGAGCATCTGGGCGATCAGGGCGGTGACCCGGTAGCCGCGCCAGAACCACTTGTCGATCCACTCCTGCACGATCGGCACGTTGGCCTCGTCCTGCTCCAGCAGGAACTTGATGGCCTCCAGGCCGAGGGTCATGTGCCGGCTCTCGTCGCTCTGCGCGGAGAAGCCGAACGTCATGGTGGGCAGGTCGCCGTTGAAGCTGGCGCCGGACATGAACGGCACGAACAGCAGGTTCGTCAGCAGGTACTCGAAGGAGAAGCCGATGGCTATCAGGAACTCGAACGGGCCGGCGGACAGGGCGTCGTCGAAATAGGACTTCGGCACGCTCAGGTACCACACCCGGTCGTGCATGGTGTTCCAGGAGTGGAACCCGCCGTAGTACTTGTTGTACGCGGACAGCGTGTGGATCTCGGTCTGGGTGTGCCGCAGTTCGTCGACCGACTGGCACAGGGCGGCGAACCGCGGGCCGGGGCCGTTGAGATGGCGGGCGAGGTAGGCGAAGTTGCGGTGCGCCTGGTATTCCAGCGGGGTGACGCCCTGCAGGAACAGCTTCATCGCGTTCAGGTACTTGGCGTCGGACAGGGAGAGGTGGCCCTGGCTCTGGGCAGCGCCGTCGAGCACCGCGTACAGCCGCTTGTCCTTCTCGGCCTGGTACTTGTAGTAGGCGTCGACGGTGAGCCGGAAGGGGTCCTCCCACTTCGACCAGTCGTGGATCTTGATGCCCTCGAAGGAGGTGTAGGGGAAGACCTTCTCCGGGTCGACGTACGACGGCTCCCAGTCCAGGTCACGGGTGAGCGCCGAATAGCGCTGTTTCATCGACAGCTTGCGCGGGGTGGCGGCCATGTCGTTGGTCTCCTCAGTGGTCCCAGGCGATGACGATCTCGTCGTCGTCCCACTCGGCGAAGTGGCCGGAGTAGGAGACGATGGCGAGCTGGAACTCGTGGGTCTCCCACGGGCGGCCCAGCCGTTCCTCGACGCTCTCCCGGCTGATCACCAGCCGTCCCGGGCGCTGGATCTTCACCAGGCCGGGCAGGCGGAGGACGGTGAGGTCGTCGTTGACGGACTCGATCGCCTCCACCAGCGCGCGCGTGTCCTCGTTCTCCTGAAGGTCGACGCCGACGTTGCGGACGGGGCGGGCGGCGCCCGTCCGTGTCGGGGCGGCGGGCCGGGTGTCGGTCATGTGCTCTGCTCCTTGATCGGCGCGCCGGCGGCGCTCAGGGCGGTACGGACCGCCGCGGCGGCCTCCTCGACGGTGCCGCGGCAGCCCGCGTCGACCAGGCCGTCCGCGGCGTCGGCCAGGGCGCCGACCGCTTCCGTGGCGGCGGGCAGCAGGCGCTCGACGACTGCGGCCAGCTCGGCGCCGTTGGCGGCGCCGTGTTCCGGGTCGGCGAGCCAGGCCGCATACAGCGCGTCGAGCCAGCGGCTGTGGTCGGCGAACCAGCCGCTGAGGTGCTGGGCGACCAGGCTGTAGCCGCCGGCGCCGCCGAGCAGCGCGGCTTCGTCGAGCCTGCGGTACAGCAGGGCGTGGATCAGCCGGTCGGCGAGGTCCTGGCCGATCATGGCGGCCGCCCAGTCCTCCTCGATCAGGAGTTCCTCGACGTACCGGCGCAACGGCTGCAGCTCCGGCGCGTCCATCCAGGTCCGCTTGGCGTCCTGCAGCAGGTCGGCCGTGCCGCCGCCCAGGGCGATCCCGACGCGGCTGATGATCTGCGCGTTGCCGACGCGGTCGAAGGCGGCGAAGGCGCAGCACTGGGCGATGGTGGCGCCGTAGCAGAAGCGGGCGGCGGCGGTGCTGACCATCTGGGCGCCGGACTCGTAGTGCCGCAGCGGCAGCACCGTCCGGGCGATCAGCTCCCGCCACGGCTCGGGCAGCCTGGCCAGCAGGTCGCGGCTGCCGAGGTAGTCCAGCGTCCGGGCGAACGCGTCGTGCAGCGAGGCGCGGGCGGTGACGTAGGGGGCGTAGTAGTACTGGCGGGGATCGGTGAAGGAGTACGGGTCGGTGAGCCGGAAGGCGCTCCAGCTCTCGTCGTACAGCTCCTTGTCGGGCGCCCACAGGGGCCGGTAGTGGAAGTGCTCGGTGGGCTGGACGTCGATGGTGCCTTCTTCGTACCGGGACGCCGGGCGGTCACCGTACCGGTCGATGAGGTACTGGAACGTCTTGCGTCTCGGTTCGATGACCTGGGTACGCAGTTCGTACTGCAATGTCGTCTCCTCGGGTGCTTGCGAGGACTGTGGCCCGGGCCACAGGGTGAGGGCGAGCGCTGTTCCGCGGTTGGGAACGGGCCGGTCGGACGGCTTCGGAGCGGGCCGGACGGACGGCCTTCGGGGCGGGCCGGCCGACGGCTTTACGGGCCGGCCGACGGCTTTTCGGGACGGGCCGGGACGGGCCCGTCAGACGGTGACGGGGCGGCGCGGGACGTCCGACTCGGCCAGCAGCCTGAGCAGCAGGCCGGTCAGCGCCTCAGGGCCGTCCAGCTCCCGCGGCTCGGTGTCCGTCAGGCCGTCGCCGATCAGCCGCCCGTAGGCGGTGCCGTCGGCGAAGCGGGTGGACACCCGCGCCGAGCGGCCCCGGTAGTGCACCGAGAACGCCAGCTCGCCCAGGGACAGTTCGTCGGTGAGCGCCAGGTGGTCGTCCGCCTGGGTCAGCACGGCGTTGGCCTCGCAGACCAGCTGCTCGGCCAGGGCGCGTACGGCCACCTGGCGGTCGGCTCCGGCGCCGGCCGAGGTCGGCTCGCTCGGTCGGGTCCCCGGGACGGGGAGTTCGCCGGCCCGGGGGTCCCGCCCCAGGATCTCGGCGACGCTGAGCATGAAAGGGGTCACGTCGATACTCCTCCCGGCCGGTCCTGCCACGGCCTGCAGATGAGATTCGGGCCGGCTGGGCGGGGGCGCCACCGGCGTTCCTCACGCCGGAACAGGCGCCCCTGCCGGTACTCAGGCGGTCAGGAAGTCGGCCACGAGTTCGTTGAACTCGTCGGCCCATTCGATCTGGGTCCAGTGCCCGCAGCGGCCGAAGACGTGCAGCCGCGCGGCGGGGATCAGCTCCATCAGCCGCAGCGAGTTGGCCAGGGGGATGACGCGGTCCTCCCGGCCGTGCACGATCAGGGTGTCGTGCGGCAGGGCGCGGATCTCGTCGTCGGGGGTGACCATGGCGTCGGCCCAGCGCTGCCGGGGCGCGGGGAACATCGAGGAGAACGCCTCCTGGAAGCCGGGCTGGACGCTGGCCCGGTAGCGAACCTCCGCCAGTTCGTCGTTCACCAGCTCCCGGGAGTGGGCGAAGATGTCGAGCAGCCGCCGCATGTTCTCGATCGACGGCTGGTAGCCCCAGACCGCGTCCAGCCCCTCCCCCTCGGTGAGCGGGAACGGCACCCCGACGCTCCCCATCAGCACCAGCCGGTCCACCCGGTCCGGATGCCGCGCCGCGGCGCGCAGCGCGATGGCGCCGCCGAAGCTGTTGCCGACGATCGACGCGGACGGCAGTTCCAGCGCGTCGAGGAACCCGACCAGTTGGTCGACCCACAGGTCCAGTCCGTAGCTCACCCCCTCGGGGCGTTCGCTGAACCCGAACCCCGCCATGTCGGGCGCCAGCACCCGCATCCGCTTGGCCAGCGCCGGGATGGTCAGCCGCCAGTTGGCGTACGCCGTCACCCCGGGTCCCGAACCGTGCACCAGTACGACCGGGCTGCCCTGCCCGTCCTCCAGGTAGTTGGTCCGGATCCCGCCCGCGGTCACCTCCGCGCCGATCTCCGGCCGCTTCTGCCCGCTCATACGCGTTGTCCTCCGAGTCTCCAGCCGTTGCCGGCGGTCCCCGCGATCGTCCTGCCGACGGCCCGCCGTCACGCCCCGGTGTTCCCCTCTCGGGAACACGCGGTCGCGGACCACCGGCGGGCGGCGCCTTCGCCGGTGGCGTCCCGGGGCGGCTCGGGGGCACGGTGCGGGCGCCGCGGTGCTCGGGGGCACGGTGCGGGCGCCGCGGTGCTCGGGGGCACGGTGCGGGCGCCGCGGTTCACCGGACGGTGGCGTACGCGCCGCTGTGCGCGGCGCTCTCCGAGGAGGCCGGTTGGGGGCGGCCGCCGTCCCCTGCCCTCGACCTGCCGCCCGGCGTGACGGCCGCGCTGCCGCGGGTCCGGCTCGCCGTGGGCGGCCGGCTGGAACAGGGCGTCCGCGGCGGCGGTCCGCGCCGAAAACGGCTCGCGTGGCGCGGCGCCCGCGCACCACCATGTGCCGCATGAGCGACCGACCGGCACGATGGACCCAGGCCACCGTCTACCCCGACATGTGGGCCGACCCGGACGACGACCCCCGCGACAGCGGAGGGAACAGTCCGGATGGCGAACTCGCCACTCTGCACGACTATCTGACGGGCTATCGGCTGACGTTGCGCATGAAGTGCGAGGGGCTGGACGCGGAGCAGCTGGCCCGCCGTTCGGTCCCGCCGTCGACGATGTCGCTGCTCGGCCTGGTGCGGCACCTCGCCGAGGTGGAACGCAACTGGCGCAGCTGGATCGGCGACGGCGACCCGTTGCCGAAGCTGTACGGCGCGCGGGACGCGGACTTCGACGGAGCCGTCGCCGAGCAGGCCGTCGTCGACGCCGCGTACATGGATCTGGCGCGCGAGCAGGCCGCGACCGACGCCGCGCTGGCCGCGCATCCGGACCTGGGCGAGCGCGTGGGCAAGGACGGCATCGCCGTCCGGGAACTGCTGGTGCACCGGATCGAGGAGTACGCCCGGCACTGCGGGCACGCCGACCTGCTGCGCGAGTGCGTCGACGGACGAGTGGGCCAGTGACCGGGGCCGCGGGCCGCCCGCTCCGTCGGTGAACACGGCGTCCGCCGGACGGCGGACCCCGCTGGTCACCGGATGGCCGGTGACCAGCGCGGCCGGCGGCCGTCACGGCAATGGCAGCAGGCAGCGCCGTCGGCCGGACGTCGCAGGTCCTGATCGACGCCGAGCAGTCCGCGCCGGTCCCTCCTCGCCGCGGGTGACCCGCTCCGAGGAGGGACCGGGCACGTCACCGGCGGCCGCGCAGCTTTCCGAACAGCCGCTGCGCCTGAGCGCGGCGGCGCGGGTCGGCCGCGGAGCGGCGCGCCTGCTCTGTCGCGCGTCGCCCCTGCGGACTCCGCGCGAACTGCTTGATCCGTTCCATCACGGTGGACATGGCACTCCTTTCGCCCGGGGGCCCCGCTCGGCGTCAGGTCCCACGACCCTCCGGTTACCCAGTGACCGCCGCTCCAGCCCCTTCCGGCCGAGAGTGGGCGACCCCGCCGCGGCTTCCCTTGCAGCTCCCCGGCACCTGACGGGCACTCGAAGGCCGGCGACCTGCTCCGACGGGGCGGGCCCGACCGGACGGCCCTGAAACGGTTCGAAACGCAACCGCGGCAACGGGCGCGGCCGGTGCCGCGTACCCGCAGGTCACGGCGACCCGCCCCGGCAACGACCCGCGTGTCCGAAAGCGGGCTCGGCGTGTTGCGCGCGGTCCCGCACCGCTGAAACCTTCGGCTCCTGAACGCATCGCCCGGCTCGCTCGCCGCGATTGTTCGGATTTCTCCTACATCACTCGTTCAAGGGAATCAGGGAGTCGTCTCATGCAGGGATGGATGAACCGGTCCGTCGCTACCGCAGGGCTCGCCACGGCTTTGATCCTCCCCTCCGCGCTCCGGACCCCCGCCGCCGTGGCGGCGGTCTTCAGCCCGGCCCCGTCCTGCGTGGCGATGTACCAGAGCCGGCGGTACACCGACGCCGCCAACGACTGCGCCGGCACGCAGAGCGTGACGGTCGTCTACCAGGACGGCGCGGCCGGCCTGTGCCACACCCTCGAACCGGGCGCGTTCAGCACGGTCGGCGAGGGGTGCCTGGGCCCGCACGGCCACGCCGACCACCTCGCCGTCTGCGAACCGTCCTGACGAGAACCGCCGGACGTCACCGCCACAACCCGGCGCTGTCGCACACCCTCGCCCCCATGTTGCGCTCCATCATCCGCAGGGCGGCGTCCGCGAGGTCGGGATGCATGCAGGCGACGGCGTCGCGCGGGACGGTGACGTCGAAGTGCCGGATGTGGGCGTCGAGGCAGGAATAGAGGATGCACTGCTCCGTCACCTGCCCGCACAGCACCAGCCGCTCGATCCCCTGCTGCCGCAGCAGGTACGACAACGGGGTCTCGAAGAAGGCCGAGTGGCGGGCCTTGACGACGAACAGCGAGGCGTCGTCGGGCCGCAGCGGCTCCACCAGGCGGGCGTGCGGACCCGCCAGTGCCTTGTCGAGGAGTTCTCCGTGGTGCGAGCGCCACTCACCGAAGTTGTCGTTCACGTAGATCACGGGTACGTCCTTGTCGCGGGCCCGCCGGAGGAGGCCCGCCACGACCGGGACCGCCTCCTCGGCCGAGGGCAGCAGCAGCTCGGCGTCCTGGTGGTCGTACGTGTTGATCATGTCGATGACGATCAGTGCGGTCTTGCTCATGCCCACCGGGTTCCGTCCCGCGGGCCGGCCACTCCTGCCCGGCTTCGGGCGGCGCTCGACGCGCCGAACGGCAGGAGGGCGGCCATACTCGGTGAACGGAGGATCACCACACCCGCGGCGCGCGTCGCGGGCGGAGCCCGGCGCTCGTGGCACGCCGCGGTACACGATGTCCCGCCACCGAGGCCGGGCCGTCTGTCGCCGGGCATGGCACGGACGTACGGGCGCAGGCAGCCGCGGCGGCCGGCGCCGTCGTGACCGCGTCGCCGGACGGGCGTGACACGGCCGCGGCACAGGTGTCGCGCGCTTTCCGGCCGTGTTCACCCGGATGATCCACCACCCGTGTTCGCTCCCGCCGCGCGGGTACCCGCCGTGTCGCTGTGCCCGAGAGCAGCCCACTCCCGCGCGCGGCACCGCCCCCGTCGAAAGGTACGGATGCAGTGAGCGAGAAGAAGAACCCGGTGACAGCCGCCGCCGAGAAGGTCGTCGAGAAGGTGCAGGAGGCGGTTTCGCCGGGCAACGAGATTCCCGGCGCCCCGAGCCCCCAGGCCCCGCCGGTCGAGGAGCCGACGCAGGCGCGGGAGCCGCTGCCGCCCAAACCCGACCAGCGGGGACCGGACACCTACAGTCCGACCGGACATCCCACCGGGAGCCGGCAGGGCGATGTCGCCCAGCAGGGCGCCTACGCGACCACCGCCCAGGGCGCCCGCCTGTACGACACCGACCACTCGCTGAAGGCGGGTCCCCGTGGCCCGGTCCTGCTCCAGGACCATCACCTACGCGAGAAGATCACCCATTTCGACCACGAACGCATCCCCGAGCGGGTGGTCCACGCCCGTGGGGCCGCCGCACACGGCGTCTTCCGGTCCTACGGCACCGCGACGGGCGTCACCAAGGCCGCGTTCCTCGCCGAGGGCGCCGAGACGCCGGTGTTCGTCCGGTTCTCCACGGTGCTGGGCTCGCGCGGATCCGCGGACACCGTGCGCGACACGCGCGGTTTCGCGACGAAGTTCTACACCGGTGAGGGCGTCTTCGACCTGGTCGGCAACAACATCCCGGTGTTCTTCATCCAGGACGCGATCAAGTTCCCCGACGTCATCCACGCCGGCAAGCCGCATCCCGACCGTGAGATCCCGCAGGCGCAGAGCGCCCACGACACGTTCTGGGACTTCGTCACGCTCCACACCGAGGCGACCCACCACACGCTGTGGAACATGTCCGACCGCGGCATTCCGCGCTCGTTCCGGATGATGGAGGGATTCGGCGTCCACACCTTCCGGCTGGTCAACGCCGAGGGCGCGACCACGCTGGTGAAGTTCCACTGGAAGCCGAAACTGGGCGTGCACTCGCAGGTGTGGGAGGAGGCGCAGATCACCGCGGGCGTCGACCCCGACTTCCACCGCCGTGACCTCGCCGACGCGATCGAGGCCGGGGCGTTCCCCCAGTGGGAGCTGGGTGTGCAGACGTTCCCGGACACCGAGGACCAGATGTTCGAGGGCATCGACCTGCTGGACCCGACGAAGATCGTGCCCGAGGAGCTGGCGCCGGTGCAGCCCATCGGGCTGATGACGCTCGACAAGAACCCGTCGAACTTCTTCGCCGAGACGGAGCAGGTCGCCTTCCACGTCGGGCACCTGGTCCCCGGCATCGACGTCACCAACGACCCGCTGCTGCAGGGCCGCCTGTTCTCCTACCTCGACACGCAGATCACCCGGCTGGGCGGCCCCAACTTCGCCCAGTTGCCGATCAACCGCACGCACGCGCCGGTCAACGACATGCTGCGGGACGGCATGCACCAGACCGCGGTGCACCGGGGCGTGGCGCCCTACCGGCCCAACTCCCTCGACGGCGGCTGCCCGTTCATGGCGGGCGCGGACACCGGCGCCTACATCGAGGTGCCCGCCGTGGTGCCCGCCGCCCGCAAGGTGCGGGACGCGGCGGCGTCCTTCGACGACCACTTCAGCCAGCCCCGGCTGTTCTGGCTGAGCATGTCCCCCACCGAGCGCGAGCACATCATCGCCGCCTACACCTTCGAACTGGGCAAGTGCTACGAGCAGTCGATCAAGGAGCGAGGGCTGCGGGTGCTCGCCGACATCGACTCCGAGCTGTGCGCGCGGGTCGCGGCCGGCCTGGGGCTCCCGGCGCCGGCGGCGACCGTCCCGCCGGCGGCCGTCGAGCCCAGTCCGGCGCTGTCCCAGCTCGGTGGGGAGTGGCCGGTCGACGGCCGTGTCGTCGGCATCGTCACCGACGGCGCCGACGGCCTGGACCAGGTGCGCGAGGTACGCCGGGCGGTCCTGGACGCCGGAATGGTCCCGCTGGTGATCGCACCGTCCGGCGGCACGCTGGGCGACGGCGACGCGGTCACCGTGCAGCGCACCTTCGCCACCGCCCGGTCCACCGAGTTCGACGCGATCCTGCTGGCCGGGGCGCCCGGTCCGGCGGCCGACGCCTACGGTGCGCGGGAGGCGAAGGCCGGCGACGCGGCGGCGCGGCTCACCGCCCTCGACCCCCGGGTGCTGCTGATGGTCACGGAGGCGTTCCGCCACGGCAAGGCGCTCGGCGCCTGGGGCAAGGGAGCGGACGCCCTGCAGGCCGCCGGTCTGCCCGCGGGCGCGGCCGGCGTGGTCACCGGCGACGCCGCGGTCCCGGTCCTGGAGGCCGTCACCGGCCTGCTGCGCGGGCACCGCGCCTGGGACCGCTTCGCCCCGGCTCCGTGAGGCGGCGTGTCCCGTGAGGGGCACGAGGAGGGCCGGGTGACCGCCGCCCTTTCCGGACACGCGCGAACGGTGTCCGGAAAGGGCGGCGGTCGTGCGTCGGTCCGTGCCGTTGTCCCGCCGCACCACGGCATGCAACGATGATACACAGAACGTACTTGTGTATCTGAAGCCGGAAGAGGGGCCGATGGACATCGACGAAGCACGGACCCGGTTCGCAGTCCTGCGCGGTAAGGACTCCATCGTCTCGCCGGACGAACTCGACGCGATCTGGGCCGCGTTGCCGACCGTTCGCGTCGAGGACATCCTCGGCGAGTGGCGGGGCGACGAGTTCCGCACCGGCCATCCGCTCAACGGGAAACTGGAGAAAGCCGGTTGGTACGGCAAGACCTTCCTGGCCGCCGACGACGCCAAGCCGCTGATCATGCGCGGGAAGGACGGCCGGCTGTACTCCGACACCGAACTCGGCAAGGGCGAGGCCAGTCTGTGGATGGTCGAGTTCCGGGGCGAGTCGACGGCCACCATGGTCTACGACGGCCGGCCGGTCTTCGACCACTTCAAGGCCGTCGACGACCGCACCCTCATGGGGATCATGAACGGCAAGGGGTTCGGCGAGGACGGCCCGTTCTTCTACTTCCTCCTCGAACGCGCGTGAGGGCCGCGGTGGTGGAGGCGGCGGGCGGCGCCTTCACCGTCCAGGACATCGACGTCGCCGAACCCGCGGGCCGGGAGGTGCTGGTGGAGGTGCGGGCGTCGGGTCTGTGCCACACCGACCTGACCCTCGCCGCGCACCCCTCGGCGCGGTTTCCCCCGCCGGTGGTCCTGGGGCACGAGATCGCCGGAGTCGTCGCCGCCCTCGGCCCGCAGGCCACCGGGTTCGCCGTCGGGGACCACGTCGTCGGCTGCCTCGTGCAGTGGTGCGGCGCCTGCCCGGCGTGCCTGGACGGCCGGCCGTACCAGTGCGGCCGGCCCGGGTCCACGCTGCGCGATCCGCGGGACGGACCGCGGCTCAGCCGCTCCGGGCAGCCCGTCGCCCAGGGCATGGGCCTGGGCGGCTTCGCCGAACGGGCACTCGTCCACGAGAACCAACTGACGGCCGTACCCAGCGAGTTGCCGTTCGACGCGGCCGCGCTGCTGGGGTGCGGGGTGCTGACCGGCGTGGGTTCCGTCCTCAACGGCGCCCGCGTCGCGGCCGGGGAGAGCGTGGCCGTGATCGGCGCCGGGGGCGTGGGGCTGAACGTGATCAGCGGGGCCAGGCTCGCCGGGGCCGCACGGATCGTGGCGGTCGACGTGCGGGAGGGCGGGCTGCGGCGGGCGCTCGCCTTCGGCGCCACGGACATCGTCGACTCCTCGGCCGCCGACGCCGTCACGGCCGTACGTGAACTGACCGGCGGCGGAGTGCGGCACGCCTTCGACGTGGTGGGCGTCGCCGAGACGGCGCGGCAGGCGCTGGACATGACCGCCCTCGGGGGCTCCGTGCACCTGGTGGGCCTGGCGGCCGGCGCCG
Organism: Streptomyces sp. H51; assembly: GCF_035656535.1. NCBI lineage: Bacteria > Bacillati > Actinomycetota > Actinomycetes > Kitasatosporales > Streptomycetaceae > Streptomyces > Streptomyces sp. H51. Next base: position 81,636 of record NZ_JAYMHD010000022.1, on the reverse strand, counting down.
CGGAACTGACGCTCTCGCTGCCCGGACTGCTGCTGCAGCAGAAACGGATCCAGGGCCTGATCATGGGCTCCGGCAACCCCCGGCGTGACATCCCCCGCTACGCCGGCCTGGCGCTGCGAGGGCGGCTGGACCTCGACGGCCTGGTCTCCCACCGCATCGGGCTGGGCGAGATCGACGCCGGTTACGCCGCCCTGCGGGACCCCGGGACGGCGCGCGTCGTCGTCACGTCCTTCTGAGGATCACCGCCGCGGCGCCTTACGGCGTCCGTGGTTCACACCGGCGAGCCGACCGGGCGGGCTCACACCGGCGAGCCGACCGGGCGGGCTCACACCGGCGAGCTCGCCAGGGTCCGCTCGGACAGGCCGAGCCACCAGGCGGCCGCCTCGCGCGCGGTGAGGGGGTGATCGGGCCGGTCGCGCACGTCCCGGATCAGGTCGGTGCGCCGCGCCCGGCCCATCACGTAGACCCGGCCGCTCAACGTGGCGGCCGCGGCGGGATCCCGGCCGGCGCTCAGCCTGGCCCACTGAGGCCGTACGGTGCGCCCGGGCGGCGGGCAGTCTCCCGCGGCGGCCGCACGCGGAGTCCGGCCTCCGGCTCCCGGCCCGTCGCGGGGCCGGCGCCGTCGCGGGGCCGCGGGCGAGGACGGCGGGCGGCGCGCAAAGGTCCGCCCGCGCGGTTGCGGGCGCGTCCACGGGACGAGCGGTGGGCGCGGGACGGTCGGACGCGGGCAGCCCGGCCACGACTCGGCATCGCGCCGGTGGCGGCGTACGCCGCGGCTGGGAGTGACCGCGCCGTCTCCCTTCACCCGGCCGGAGCGACCTTCACCGCCCGCTGCCGGCCGGTGCGCGGGGCGCCGGGCGGGGCTGGCATGGTGATCGTATGCGTCTTTACGAGGAGCGTCTCGGCGTGCCGGGAGCGTGGTTCTGGGCCGCCGCCCTGCCGGGTGTGATGACCTTCGCCGTCCTGCTGTTCGCCGGACCCGTGATCGCCTCCGGCGGGCTGGTGACGGTGACCGCGCTGGCCGCATGGGGACTGCACGCCTATGGCGGCGTCGGCATCGTCGTGACGGGCAGTCATCTCCGGGCGGGCGCGATGCGGTTCCCGCTCACCTCCCTCGGCGCGGCGGAGATGCTGGACGAGGAGGAGGCGTTCCTCTGGCGCACCCGTCGGGCCGACGTGCGGGCGCTGATGCTGCTGCGCAGCTACGTCCCCACGGCGCTGCGCATCGAGATCGACGACCCGGACTGCCCCGCCCCGTACCTGTACCTCTCCACCCGGCGGCCGGCCACCCTGCTGGCGGTACTGGCCTTCGCCCGCGCCTGACAGGCGCCTCCCGGTCACATCAGGCGGCCCGCCGGGTGGCCGCCCGGGTCGTCGGCGAGCACGATACTGGCCCTGACCCGCTTGCCCACCGGCTCGCGGCGGACCTCGAAGCTGCGGCACACCGCCATGACGATCTCCAGCCCGTGCTTTCCGACCCGGGCCGGGTCGGCGGCCTGGGGCACCGGGAGGGTCGGGTCGCCGTCCCACAGGCTGATCTCCACGGCTCCGTCGCTGACCTCCAGGTCGAGCAGGCACGGGCCGGGCGCGTACTTGTAGGCGTTGGTCACCAGCTCGCTGACCACCAGCTCCACCGTGCCCATGGCGCGGTCCGACACCGGGATCCCGTGCACGGACTGCACTTCGGCCATGAAGCGGCGCGCGGCCCGGCGGGCCTCCGCGATCGGCTCTCCGGCGCCGAGGGCCACGGCGACGGACACGGGAGGGCTGACCAGCGGCCGGTCTTCGTCTTCGTGCACCACTGGCCCACACCGCCACCCTCGTCCTGAGCAACACGGCTAACGGCACCCGGATACCCCCGAAAACCGGCCGTACGCAACCTCCCCACCGGCAATGTCGAACCCGGTCGGCCTCCGGCCCGTGCAACAGGGAGACCGGGGGACCACGGAGGCCGCAGGTCCGCCACATCCTCCCGCCGCCCTCCACGATCCCTACGGCATCGACATCGCGGACACGGGCGAGACGCGCAACCGGCGCGGCCGTGCGGGAGGCGTCCGACCCATGACGCCAACGCCCGTACGACAGTTGGCCGAAAATCGACCTACCGATGAGGTTTCAGCTCATGCGAAACGCATCGAGCCGATCGAAGAATGTCCGAAAGCGCCAACTGCCGCCCGTTTGAGATCGACTGACGTCAACTCGGCGCAACTACCACACCGCATCGGGGCCCTGACTTTTTTCTCGACGAAGTGTCGATCTCCGAACAATGGGCCGCTCTGCCGGGACCGACCACCGGATGCGATGACTAGCATGAGCAGCGTGCTTGATCTGGAAGATGGTCATCCGTCCTCCGGCCTGTCGGCGATGTTTCAGTCGTCCACGTACTCCTGCTCTCACGGACCGAGGGACCGCGGAATGTCAGTGCCTGCTCAACCCCACCAGCGCCGATCTGCGCAGGGGCGTTCCATCCCGGCCACCTTCGCCACGGCCCTGATCGCGCCCGCCGCGGGCGCCGGAGCGGTGATCGCCGCCGCCCCGGACAGCGCCCGCCCGTGGGTGATGGGCACAGCGGCCGTCGCCTGGTGCTGCATCGCCGGCATCGCCGCGACCAGCTCCGCCCTGCTGCGCCGCGCGCGCCGCCAAGTGGCCGCGCGGGGCGGCGAACTGGAGATGACCAAGAACAACTGGACCCAGCAGGCGGTGGAGACCGCCCAGTTGGTCAACGTGACCCTGCCGACCATCGCGCGGCAGCTCAAGAGCGGCGCGAGCGCCGACGAGGCGCTGGCCCGTGCCGCCACCCCGACCGACCCCTATCTGCGTCAGATCCTGCACGTCTTCGCCACCGAGATCGCCGAGGTGATCCGCCGGTCCGCCGAGGCGCACTCGGAGCTCGGCGTCGTGCGGCGCGAGCTGTCCCAGGGAGCCGCGGAACTCGAGCGCCTCACGAACGAGACGCTGCCCGCCGCGGTGGCCCTGCTGCGGGACGGAAGCTCCGCCGACACCGTGCTGGCCAAGCTCGACTGGCCGCAGAACCCGCTGCTGCGCACCCCGGCCGAATCGTTCGTCAGGGAACTCGCCTACAGCGAGCGCCGGTCCGCCGCCGCGCAGGCCGCCTCCGCGAAGGCGCTCAGCCGGGTCCAGGCCAAGACCGTCAGCATGCTCGCCGACCTGCGCGACATGCAGGACCGGCACGGCGGCGAGGTATTCGGCGACCTGCTGCGCCTGGACCACAGCACTTCCCAGCTGGGTCTGATGACCGACCGGCTGGCCCTTCTCATGGGAGGCCGTCCCAGCCGCGTGTGGAACAAGCCGATCGTCATGGAAAGCATCCTGCGGGGCGCCGTCGGCCGGATCGCCGCCTACCAGCGGGTGCGCCTGCACAACTCCAGCAAGGCCGCCATCGCGGGCTTCGCGGCCGAGGGCGTGATGCACCTGCTGGCCGAACTCATGGACAACGCCGCCAACTTCTCCCCGCCGATCGACGAGGTCCACGTCTACGTGGAGGAGCGCAGCGCCGGCATCGTCGTGACCATCGAGGACAGCGGCCTGAAGATGTCCGACGCCGCCATGCGCCGGGCCGAGGAGGCCGTCTCGGGCAACGTCACCGACCTCGCCTCGCTGCAGGGCACCCGGCTCGGCCTGGGCGTGGTGGGCCGCCTCGCCCTCAAGTACGGCATCAGCGTCAACTACCGGCCCTCCTCCCGCGGCGGCACCGGCGTCGTCGTCCTGCTGCCGCCGGAGCTCGTGGCCCAGCAGCGTGATCCGGTCACCGCCGAGCGCCGCCCGTCCGGCGCCGGGGCCCCGGCCGTACCCGCGCCGGCCCCCGCCCCCGCGGCCGAGACGCCCCTCCCGCCGCGCTCCCCGTCGGTGGCGCGGACGGACGTGACGCCCCGCGCCGAGGCCCCTCGCAGGGCGACGCCGGCCACCCCCAACGGGCTGCCCGTGCGGGCCCCCGGACGCACCATGGCCGAGGCGGAGCGGGGCCGGCCGAAACCGGACCGGTCGCGGTCTTCGGCGAACGAGACGGGTCCGGCACGCAACGCCGGAAGCCAGTTCGCCGCCTTCCACCGCAGCCGGCAGGCCGGCGGATCCCCCGCCGAGCCCGGCACCCGCACCGGAGACGAGACCGAGTCCGAGGACTAGGTCCGGTCTTCCGCACAGCTCAGGGCCGCACAGCCCACACCACCCCCTGCACCGATTCGCTGCACCTCGTTGGATTGGAGGAACGGGCCGGGTGACCCTCCGCCGGTCATGACCCGTCCCAGCCACCATGGAGACCACTGACAACAGCCTCACCTGGCTCTTGACGAACCTCTTGGAGCGCACTCCGGGAACGCGTCATGCCCTCGTCCTGTCCCGGGACGGCCTGAAACTGTGCTGGACCGAGCACATGACCCTCGACCAGGCCGACCAGCTGGCGGCCATCTGCTCGGGCATCCAGGCGCTCGCGCAGGGAGCGTCCGTGGAGTTCGGCGACGGATCGGGCGGCGTCCGGCACTCGATGACCGAATTCCACGGGGGCCTGCTGTTCGTCGTGGGGGCCGGCCAGGGCGCGCACCTCGCGGTCGTCGCCGACGAGAACGCCGACCCCGGCGTCGTCGGTCACCAGATGACCGAGATGGTGGACCAGATAGGCGAGCACCTGCGCGCCGAGCCGCGCACGCCCGCCGGCAGGGGTGCCACAGCGTGAGCCCCAAACCCGTGGACATCGGCGATCCCGACCGGCTCTACACGGTCACGGGGGGCCGCAGCGAGGCCGACGACTCGTTCGACCTGGTGACACTGATCGTCAGCGAGTGCGAGCCGACGGCCGGCATGCAGTCGGAGCACGTCCGCATCCTCGAGTTGTGCCAGCACCCGACCGCGCTGGTCGAGATCTCGGCCGAGCTGAAACTGCCCATCACCGTGGTCAGGATCCTCCTCGGCGACCTCCATGCCATGGGCAAGGTGAGCGCCCGTCACCCCCGCGCGGCCCGGTCTGTCGCGGACCTCCCCGAAACCGCCCTGCTCCAGGAGGTGCTCCATGGGCTCCGCAACCTCTGAGCTGCCTTCCCAGCGCACGCCGCTGGCCGACGCCGCCGAGACCGGCCTGAAGATCGTCGTCGTGGGCGGGTTCGGCGTCGGCAAGACCACCCTGGTCCGCTCGGTCAGCGAGATCCGGCCGCTGAACACCGAAGAGGTGATGACGCAGGCCGGGCAGGGCGTCGACGAGACGGCGGGCGTGGAACGCAAGACGACGACCACCGTCGCGTTCGACTTCGGCCGCATCAGCCTCAACGACCGCATGGTGCTCTACCTGTTCGGCGCGCCCGGCCAGGAGCGCTTCTGGTTCCTGTGGGACCGGCTCTTCTCCGGCACGCTGGGCGCGGTCGTCCTGGTCGACACCCGCCGCATGGAGGACTCCTGGTACGCGATCGACCGGCTCGAACACCACAAGACGCCGTTCGTGGTGGCCGTCAACCGGTTCGACGACGACGACAACCGGTTCTCTCTCGAGGAGATCCGTCAGGCGCTCGCCCTGGGCGCACACGTGCCGATGATCGACTGCGATGCGCGGCTCAGGTCGTCGGGCAAGGAGGTCCTCATCGCTCTCGTGGACCACCTCTACGCAATGGCCCTGTCCCAGGAGAGATCACAGTGAGCGACACCACCGGCTCCCCTTCCGCGAGCACACCCCCGCCCGGCTGCCCGGCACACGCCGACGCCGTACAGCTGGGCGGGCTGGAGTACCAGCAGACGCCGTCGCAGCTGTACCGCACCATGCGCCGGGAGCACGGAGCGGTCGCGCCCGTGCTGCTCGACGGCGGCATACCGGCCTGGCTCGTCCTCGGCTATCCCGAGGTCTGCTACGTCACCAGCCACGACGAGCTGTTCGCGCGGGACTCCCGGCGCTGGAACCAGTGGCCGAACATCCCGCCGGACTGGCCGCTGCTGCCGTTCGTCGGCTACCAGCCGTCCGTGCTGTTCACCGAGGGGCCCGAGCACCAGCGGCGGGCCGGCGTGATCACCCAGGCGCTGGAGGGCGTGGACCAGTTCGAGCTGGCCCGCGAGTGCGAGCTGATCGCCGAGCATCTGATCAGCTCGTTCTCCGGCAGTGGTCAGGCCGAACTGATGAGCATGTACGCCCACGCCCTGCCGGCCCGTGCCGTGCTGTGGATGTGCGGCGTGTACGACGACGCCGACGTCGACCAGCTCGTCGACGACCTGCGGATCTCGCTGGACGCCGGCGAGGGCGACGACCCGGTCGCCGCGTACATGCGGGTCGGGGAGCGCATCATGCGGCTGGTGAAGGAGAAGCGGGAGCGGCCCGGCCCGGACGTCACCTCCCGCATGCTGCAGGACCCGGCCGGTCTGAGCGACGAGGAGATCGTGCAGGACCTGATCTCCGTCATCGCCGCGGCGCAGCAGCCCACCGCGAACTGGATCTGCAACACCCTGCGTCTGCTGTTGACCGACGAGCGTTTCGCCGTCAACGTCTCGGGCGGTCGGGTCAGCGTGGGGGACGCGCTCAACGAGGTGCTGTGGCTGGACACGCCGACGCAGAACTTCATCGGCCGCTGGGCCGTGCGCGACACGCAGCTCGGCGGTCGGCTCATCCGCGAGGGCGACTGCCTGGTCCTCGGCCTCGCCGCGGCCAACACCGACCCGCAGATCTGGCCCGACTCACACGTCGGGGCGGAGAACTCCGCGCACCTGTCGTTCAGCAACGGCGAGCACCGCTGCCCGTATCCGGCCCCGCTGCTGGCGGACGTGATGGCGCGCACCGCGGTGGAGACGCTGCTGGAGCGGCTGCCCGACATCGTGCTGGGCGTCGAGCCGTGGGAGCTGACCTGGCGTCCGTCGGTCTGGATGCGCGGACTGACGTCGATGCCGGTGGAGTTCACCCCCTCCGTGCAGTGACCGCATCCTCCGCGGGCCGGGCGGGGAACCGGTGGAGATCCCCGGGCGCGCGGAGGACGCGGGCGGAAGGACGGCGGCCGGTCAGCCGGCCACCGGGGTGAAGCGCACCGGGAGCGCCTTCGGGCCGCGGGTGAACACGCCCTCCTCGACCGGGTCGAATCCGTCGGCGAGACGGATGTCGGGCATGGCGTCGAGCAGCTGGTTCAGGCCGACCTCCACTTCCGCCTTGGCGAGCAGGGCGCCGACGCAGAAATGGCGGCCGAGCGCGAAGGCGAGGTGGTCGGCGGCGGCCGAGAACGCCGAGGTGGTGTTCAGGTCGTCGCGGAAGATGTCGAAGCGGTCGGGGTTGCGGTACCGGCGCTCGTCCCGGTTGGCGGCTCCGATGAGGCAGGTCACCGTGGCGCCCTCCGGGATGGTGCCGCCGGAGACCTCGACGTCGGTGGCCGCCTGCCGCATGATCATGTGGACCGGCGGGGTGTAGCGCAGGGTCTCGGCGAAGGCGGCCGGAATCAGACTGCGGTCCTGCTGGACGGCCGCCAGCTGCTCGGGGTGCAGCAGCAGGTTGGCGAGGATGCCGGCGATCGCCTTGTCGGTGGTCTCGCCGCCGGCGGCGAGCAGCAGGCTGCAGAACGCCTTGATGTCCTCGTCGCTCATCCGCACGCCGTCGACCTCGGCGGCGCACAGCGTGGACAGCAGGTCGTCGCCCAGGTTGTCCCGGCGCTCGCGGATGATCGGCAGCATGTACTCGGCGAACTCCACGCGGGTGCGCTCGCCCGCGGCGGTCACCTCCGGGTCGCCGGAGAGGTTGCCGAGGAAGGCGATCACGGAGGTGTACCAGCCGTGGAACCGGGCGTGGTCGGCCTTGTCCAGGCCCAGCATGTCCGCGATGACGTTGACCGGAAATCGGGTCGCGTAGTCGGTGACGATGTCGGCCGACCCCGTGTGCCGGAACGCGTCGATGAGTTCGCGCGAGTTGCGCTCGATCACCGGCATGAACTTCTCCTGCAGGTCGCTGCCGCGGAACGCGGGGGCGACGAGGGCGCGCCGCACCGCGTGCTCACGGCCGCTGAGCTGCAGGATGGTCTTGCCGTGGACCGGCTCCACCTGCCAGTTGTAGTTGTCGGTGGTGAACTCCGACTGCTTGTCCTTGAAAACGCGCTCGACGTCCTCGTAGCGGGAGATGATGTAGCTCTGGGTGGCCTCGTGCCAGATCAGGGGCGCTTCCTCCCGCATCACCGCGTAGGCGGGGTAGGGATTCTCGGCGAACTCGGGCGAGAGAATGTCGGGAACCTGCTGCGCAGTGGACACGGAACTCCTCGAAGTAGGTGCATACGTTCGAGGTACAGATTATTGATCTTTCGGTGGCTCAAACAGACCAGTCCTGGCCGAAGTTGCATGTTGAATCACCGCGCGGCGGGCGGCACGGGCGACGGGCAGGTACCGCAGCCGTTCCGGCAGCAGCGGTACGAGGGTGCGCACGACGGCGCCGAAGCGGCGCAGCCTGCGTTCGTCCCGGGCGCTCCAGGACAGGCCGAGGTGCTCGCGGACGGCGGGCGGGAGCAGGCCGGCGTCGACATACGGCAAGTACGCTCCGGGCGTCGGCGGTTGGGCGGCGACGCGGGCGAGCGGCCGCCACAGCGGGCCGGGTGTCCAGGCGAACGGCTCGGCGGGGCGGGAGAGTTCGTCGAGGACGTCCTCCTCGGACCGGTTGTACTCCAGGCGCTCCGCGACCATGTCGTCGTAGTACTCGACGAACGACGCACCAGTCCGGCGGCAGATGATGGTCTTTCAGGCTTCACACGCGTCGACGTCGCGCATTCCGCGGTATGAGGCCTCGAGTTCGTCGTCGGTCATGCCCTTGCCGAACAGGCGCTGCGTGTCGACCGGGCCCTTGACGAGCATCGTGTGCACCCAGTGGCAGGCCTCGGGGTTGAGGGCGTGGTAGCGGCGGCTCGCCGGGTCGGTGCCCTACATCGGCGCGTGTACCTGGATCAGCCGGCGGCCCTCGGCCGTGGCGGCTTCCTGGCCGCCGTAGACGACCGTGGTGAGCGGCAGCAGGGTGCGGATCAGGCGCGGCCAGGGCTCGGCGCCCAAGTCGCTGTGGTCCGCGACTCCCGCGCCGACCACGGGGTGCGAGACCTGCAGCAGGAGCAGTTGCGGGGCCATCAGGGTCGAGCGGATGTCGCCGAAGCCGCGCCGGACCACGTCGCCGCGGCGCGGCGCCCGGATCCGCGAGGAAGCCTCGACTCCCTTGCCACCGGCCCCGGTCGGCACTTCGGATGTGTGCGGCAGAGCGGTCATGTCGCCTCCGTCTCTCCGTCGTGTCCGGAGTATTGACGTGCGCCGTGAAACAAGTCAATAGTTTTTGTATCTTCGACTCTCACGGCGATCCGCTCCGCACGCCACCCGTACGCCGTCCATACACCACCGCGCACGTCGCCGCGCACGTCACCCCGCGCGTCATTCCGCATTTCACGCCGCCCAACCACCCGAACCGGGAAGGACGCACCATGAGCGACAGAACGGCAGGAGGCGCGGCGCCGTCATGTTCGTCCCGTGCACCTTGGCGGTGGGCGCGCTGGGCATCGCCCTCGCCCAGGGAGCGCCGGCCGCCTCCTTCGCCGTCTCGTGAACGGCGTTCGAGGTCGCCGCCCTCGGAGGCAGAAGCTGCCCGTCGTCGGGAAGGCGGTCACCGGCGTCCAGGCGAGCACGGCCGTCGCCCACGACGTCAAGAGCACGGCCTACTCCGACAACGGCGGCACGCTGACGCCGGAGACGCTCCAGATCGAGTTCAGCCGCACCGGCAAGCGGGGCTTCTGACGGCGACGAGGACGGACTCGGACCATGTTCACCTTCGTTCTCGGCTTCCTGTCGGAGCTCGCACGGGAGACCGGCGACCGGCTCGACCGGACGCTGCCCGCGCCGCGGCTGCGGTGCGCGGTGCGCGGATGGCGCAGGAGGCGACCGTTCCGGGCCGCGATGTGGGTCGTCGCGGGCGGTGTGGAGATGGCCGCCACCGGGGACTACGCCGGCTTCGAGCGGCTGCACGACCGCTACGAGAAGGAGATGTTCGCCTGCGACCCCGCCAACCGGCGGGTGGCGGCGGCGACCTTCCGGCTCATCACCGGCTGGTTCCCGCGCCCGCTGCGGCCGCTGGTCGCCCGGGTCGCGCCGGCACTGCTGGACGAACCGCTGCTGGCCGCCCTCGGCTTCCGCCCCCAGCCCCGCCGGCTGCGCACGGCGGCCCACCGCACGTTGCGCGCCCACGCCGCCCTGGTACGCCGGCTGCCGCCCCGGCCCGACTGGCTGCCGTACCGCACCAAGCCCCGCAGCTACCCGTTCGGCTGGGCGCTCGACGACCTCGGCCCGCACCGGGCGCACAGCAGGCCCCTCACCCCTCTCCCCGAAGAGACCTCACCGCAGGAGCAGCGATGACGCACACCACCCGCCGACCCGGTACCACCGAGGTCCCCGAATCCACCGAAGCCTCCGAGGTCACCGACACCGGAGCCACGTTCGCCTGCCACGACCCGGCGACCGGAGAACCGCTCGCCCACTACCCGGTCCAGGGCCCGTCCGAGATCGCCGCGGCGGTGGACCGGGCTCGCGCCGCCGCCGGCCGCTGGTCCGCGCTGCCCGCCTCCCGGCGCCGCGCCCGTCTGCTGTCGTTCAAGCGGGAGCTGGCCGCGTCGCTGGACCGGGTGGCGGACACCGTGTCCGCCGAGACGGGCAAGCCGCGCCAGGACGCGGAGCTCGAACTGCTGCTGGCGCTGGGTCAGTTGGACTGGGCGGCGTGCAACGCCGGCCGGGTCCTGGGCAGGCGCCGGGTGCGCACCGGGCTGGTGGCGGCCAACCAGGCGGCGACGGTCGTGCACCGCCCGCTCGGCGTCGTCGGGGTGATCGGCCCCTGGAACTACCCCGTCTACACCCCCATGGGCTCCGTCGGTTACGCGCTCGCGGCCGGCAACGGCGTCGTGTTCAAGCCGTCGGAGTACACCCCGGGCACCGGGATCGCGCTGGCCGAGTGCTTCGATGCGGCCGTGCCCGAGTTCGCCGGTCTGCTCGCCGTCGTCACCGGAGGGGCGGCGACGGGCGAGGCGCTGGTCCGCCACGGTGTCGACAAGGTCGCCCTCACCGGCTCGCCGGGGACCGCGCGCAAGGTGATGGCGGTCTGCGCGGAGTCGCTGACGCCGTTCCTGGCCGAGTGCGGAGGGAAGGACGCGGTGATCGTGACGGCCGACGCGGACCTGGACGCCGCGGCGGACGCGGTGGTGTGGGGCGCGCTGGGCAACGCCGGACAGACCTGCGCGGGTGTGGAGCGCGTCTACGCCGTCCGCGAGGTGCACGCGGCGCTGTGCGAGAAGATCGTGGAACGGGCCCGCGTGCTGCGCCCCGGCACGGGAGCGGACGCAGCCTACGGGCCGATGACGATGCCGTCCCAGACGACCGTGGTGGAGCGGCACGTCCGCGAGGCCCTGGCGGGCGGGGCCCGCGCCGCGCTCGGCGGGGTGGAGTCGCTGTCGGCGCCCTTCGTCGCCCCGGTGGTCCTGGTCGACGTGCCGGAGGACTCGCCCGCCATGACCGAGGAGACCTTCGGGCCGACCGTCGCCGTGAACGCGGTGGCGGACGTCGACGAGGCGGTGCGCCGCGCCAACGCCTCCCGCTACGCGCTCGGCGCGGCGGTGTTCACCGGCAGCGGGCGCGCCGGCGCCGCGATCGCCGCCCGGCTGCGCGCGGGCGCGGTGTCCGTCAACTCCGTCCTCGGCTTCGCCGCCGTGCCAGCCCTGCCCTTCGGCGGCTCCGGCGACTCCGGGTTCGGCCGCGTCCACGGGGCGGACGGACTGCTGGCGTTCACCGCGCCGCAGTCGGTCACCGTGCGGCGCTTCGCCGCGCCGGTCGACCTGACGTCCTTCCGCACCCCGGCCGCGGCGAAGGCCCGCGTCATCGCCCTCGCCCGCCGGCTGCACCAGCGGCGCTGAGCGGCGCTCAGGCGTCCAGCAGCGGGGCGAGGTAGCGGCGGGCGAAGGCCCGGGCCTGCTCGTCGTCGTCCATCTGGATGCAGCTGGCCGGATTGAGCAGGAAGGAGACCGCGACCCGCACCATCAGCTCCGCGACCGGCCGGGGATCGCTCTCGGGCCGGCCCTCGGTCTGCTGCGCGCGGCGCAGATGGCCGGTCAGGTACTCGGTGGTGGCGGCGAGGGTCGGCCCGCCCTGGACGGTCATGTAGGGCAGGACGACCTCCGGCTCGAGCCTGAGCAGTCCGCCGAAGAGGGGATGGGCCCGGGTGTACCGCAGGGTGACCACGAAGCCCTCGACGACGCGGTCCTCCATGGCGGGCAGCGGGGCGACCGCGGAGTCGAGCTTCTCGAAGAAGCGGCTGCCCTCCCGCAGCAGGCACGCCTCCACCAGGCCGTCCTTGTTCCGGAAACGGCGGTACACCGTCACCCGCGACACGCCGGCCCGTTTGGCGACGTCGTCCACCGAGGAACGGCGCAGCCCGAAGGTCGTGAACTGTTCCACCGCGGCGTCCAGGATCTGCCGCGCCAGCTTTTCCTCCGTCTCGGGCCGGGCGATGGCCCGCGCGAGCAGGGAGTCGTTAGCAGAAGTCTTCATGGTGCCTCTCACGGTACCGGCACCTCCCCGAATAGCAACATTGATACAACATTCATATACATGTATCTCAAGTGGTCTCCGGAGGATCCCATGGGAAGCCGTCTCACCCCGCAGCAGTCGGATTTCGCCTCCGCCGTCCGTGACTTCGCCCGGCGCGAGTGCGGCAGTCGGGAGCAGCGCGACGCGCTGACCCAGGGCGGCCGGGAACCGCACAACCCCAAGATCTACGGCATGCTCGCCGAACTCGGCTGGCTCGGCGTCTGCCTGCCCGAGGAGTACGGCGGCGCGGGCGGCGGCCTGGCCGACGCCTGCGTCTTCCTGGAGGAGACCTCCTACGGGATGGTGCCCGCCGGGGGGTTCGTCACCACCGTCATCACCGCCAAGGCCTACGAACGGTTCGGCTCCGAGCGGCAGCGGCGCGAGGTGCTCGGCGCCGCCGCGGACGGCTCGGTCCTCGCCATCGCCAGGTCGGCCGTCCGCCGGCTCGGACGTGGGCGCGCTGCGCTGCCGCGCCGAACGGCAGCCCGACGGGAGCTGGCTGATCGAGGGTCAGAAGACGTGGATCTCCAACGCCCACATCGCCGACAGCATCCTGCTGGTGGCCCGGACCGGCGCCGACAAGCACCGCGGACTCACCATGTTCCACCTCCCCGCCGACACGCCGGGCGTGGAGATCCGGGGCATCGAGACCATGGGCGGCCGTGAGGTCAACGACGTCTTCCTCACCGGCGTGCGGCTGCCCGCCGACGCCGTCGTCGGCGAGGTCGACCAGGGCTGGCAGCAGCTGATGGCCGGGCTGAACCACGAACGGCTGTTCCTGGCCGCCAACATGCTGGGTCTGGCCCGCCGGGCCTTCGACGACGCGGTGGCCTACATCCGCGAGCGGGAGCAGTTCGGCCGTCCGATCGGCTCCTTCCAGGCGCTGCGGCACCGGGTCGCCGACCTCGCCACGGAGATCGAGTGCGCGCGGCTGCTGGTGCGCGAGGTGGCGTCGGACTGCGACGCGCAGCCGGACCGGCTGTTCCCCCGCGAGGCGTCCATGGCCAAGCTGAAGGCCACCGAGACGGCCAAGCGGGTCGCGCTGGAGTGCATGCAGATGATGGGCGGCTACGGCTACGCCACCGAGTACGGAATGGAGCGCCACCTGCGGTCCGCGGTCGTCTCCACCGTGTACGGCGGCACCAGCGAGATCCAGCGGGACATCATCGGCAAGAGCTACGGCCTCTGAGCGCACACGCCGACGGCCGCCCCGCGCGGATGCGGGGCGGCCGTCGGCGTTCGGGCGGGCGACGCCTCAGTCGTCGTAGAGCCGCGCCAGGTCGGTGGCGTACTTCTCGCGGATCACCTTGCGGCGCATCTTCAGCGACGGGGTCAGCTCGCCCGTCGCCGGTCCCCACTCCTGCCCGAGCAGGCGGTACCGCTTGACCTGCTCGGTCCGGTTGAGCCGGCTGTTGGCGGCGGCCACCGCCCGGTCCACCTCGCGGCGCACCGCGGGGTGCGCGGCCAGGGCCGCCGGATCGCCGCCGGCCTCGATGCCGCAGGCGGCGGCCCAGGCGGGCGCCGTCTCGGGGTCGAGGACCAGGAGCGCCACCAGGTAGGAGTGGTTGTCGCCGTGCACCATGGCCTGCCCGATCAGGGGGTGTTCCTTGAGGGTGTTCTCCACCAGCGCCGGGGAGACGTTCTTCCCGGTCGAGGTGGTGATCATCTCCTTCTTGCGGTCGGTGATCCAGAGGTAGCCGTCGTCGTCGAGCCGGCCGATGTCGCCCGTCCGCAGCCACCCGTCCTCGTCGAGCGCCGAGCGCGCCGACCCGTCCTGCTGGAGGTAACCGGCGAAGACGGACTCGCCCCGCACCTCGATCTCCCCGTCGTCGGCGATCCGCACCCGCACGCAGGAGACGGGACGCCCGACGGAGCCCAGCCGGAACCCGGTGCGCGGGCCGTTGCTGGTGGCCACCCCCGTCGTCTCCGTCAGGCCCCAGGCGTCCATGATGACGATCCCGAACCCCGCCCAGAACCGCACCACGTCCAGCGGCATGGGCGCCGAGGCACTGGCCGCCCAGCTGATCCGGTCCAGGCCGCCCGCCGCCAGCAGCGGCAGCAGCACCCGCTCGCGGCTTCGGGCGTACGCCGCCTCCAGCTCGGCGGGCGGCTGCTCGCCGCGCTCGCGGCAGCCGACGTGCTCGCGGGCCACCCGCATGGCCTCCTCCACGGCCCGCTGCTGCCCGGCCGGCAGCGCGGACAGGCCCGCGCGGACCGCGGCGGCCAGCTTCTCCCAGATCCTCGGCACGCCGAAGAACTGCCGCGGCCGCACGGCCCGCACGGCGTCGGCGACGGCGGCCGGGTCGGCGCACAGATGGACGTGCGAGGCACGGTGACAGGGCAGGTAGATGCCGAGCATCCGCTCCGCGATGTGCGCGAAGGGCAGGTAGCAGATGTGCTCCACGTGCGGCGGCAGTTCCACCACCTCGTCCAGGGCGCGGGCGTTGGCCAGCACGTGCCGGTGGGCCAGCACCACGCCCTTGGGCTCGCCGGTCGTGCCCGAGGTGTAGACGACGGTCAGCGGGTCCTCGGGACGGGCGGTGTCCAGCACCTTGCCGAACTGTTCGGGGAGGGGTTCCGCGCGCAGCGCCGCGTAGGGGAAGTGGCGGCCCTCCCGGCCCGGCTCCACGACCACGAGCCGCTCGAGCGGGGTGCCGTCGTCGTCCAGCAGCGGCGCCCACACCTCCGCCTGCGCGGCGCCCTCCACCACGGCGAGCGCCGCCCGGCAGTTGCGGGCGATGTGGGCGATCTGCGGGGGCGCGGCGGTGCCGTACACGCTCACCGGCACGGCGCCGAGGCGGACCAGTGCCAGGTCGGACAGCCAGTGCTCGGGCCGGTTGCCCATCATCAGCAGCACGTGGTCGCCCCGGCGCACGCCCAGCGCCGCGTACCCGGCCGCGAGGCGCGCCGTGTGCTCCCGCACCTGTCGCCAGGTGAGCGTCGAGCTCCCGGTGCCGCCCGGCTCCTGCCAGCTCAGCGCGGGCAGGTCGGCGTGGAGGCGGGCGTTGCGCTCCAGCAGGAGCGGCAGCGTGGGCGGTGCCTCGTGTTCCCCGTCGGTGCGCGGGGCTGGTGTCATGTGGGCCTCCTGGCGTGCTGGAACGGATCGGTGCGGGTGAACGGGTTGCGGGAGAAGGGGACTGTTACGGGAGAAGGGGGCTGCGGGAGAACGGGGTTGCGGGAGAACGGGGTGCGCGGTTCTCCTGCACGCCGGCGACGGTGTCAGGCAGACCGGCGAGCAGGGCGGCGGTCCTGGCGATGTCCGCGCCCTGCTCGCCGACGGGGCTGACGACGCCGAGGACGATGTCGTCGATGCCGGCCGGGTCCAGGCCGGGGAACCTGCGCCGGACCTCGTCGACGAGGCCGACGACGAGGTCGACCGCCTTGGTGCCGTGCAGGGCGCCGCCGGGCTTGCCGCGGCCGCGCGGGGTGCGGATCGCGTCGTACAGATGAGCTTCGCTGGTCACGGGCTGTGCCTTCCGGTGGTGTCGGGGAACGTGGTGGCCTCGGGGAACGTGGGGCCGGGGCGGTCGCTCAACCCAGCAGGGAGCGGCCGATGATCTCCTTCATGATTTCCGTGGTACCGCCGTAGATCGTCTGGACGCGGCCGTCCAGGAACGCCTTGGCGACCCGGTACTCCGTCATGTAGCCGTAGCCGCCGTGCAGTTGCAGGCACCGGTCGACGACCCGTTTCTGCAGCTCGGTGGCCCACCACTTGGCCGCCGAGGCGTCCACGGCGTCCAGCCGTGCCCGGCTGTGCTCGGTGATGCAGCGGTCGACGAAGGCGCGGGTGACGGCGCACTCGGTGGCCATCTCGGCTGCCTCGAAGCGCACGTGCTGGAGCCGGGCGAGGGGACGGCCGAACGCCTCGCGCTCCTTGACGTACTCCAGCGTCAGTCGCAGCACGTGCTCCGCGGCGGCGGCCGCGCCCACGGCGATGGCCAGCCGCTCCTGGGCGAGGTTGGCCATGAGGTAGGAGAACGCCCTGTTCTCCTCCCCCAGCAGGTTCTCCTTCGGCACGCGCACGTCGTCGAAGAACAACTCGGCGGTGTCCTGGGCCTTCTGGCCGATCTTGTCGAGGTTGCGGCCCCGCTCGAAGCCGGGCGTGCCGCGTTCGACGACGAGCAGGCTCTGCCCGGAACTGCCGCCCTCCGGCTTGGTGTTGGCGACGACCACGACCAGGTCGGCCAGGATGCCGTTGGAGATGAACGTCTTGGCGCCGTTGAGCAGGTAGTGGTCGCCCCGGTCGGTGGCGGTGGTGCGGATGCCCTGCAGGTCGGAGCCGGTGCCGGGTTCGGTCATCGCGATGGCGGTGATGATCTCGCCGGAGGTGTGGCCGGGCAGCCAGCGCCGCTTCTGCTCGTCGGTGGCGAGCCGGGTCAGGTAGGGGCCGACGATGTCGTTGTGCAGGCTCAGTGCCAGGCCGGACGCCCCGGCGCGGGCGAACTCCTCGATGAGGACGGCGCTGTAGCGGAAGTCGTCGGTGCCTCCGCCGCCGTACTCCTGCGGCACCGCCAGGCCCAGCAGGCCCTGGCGGCCGGCGGCGCGCCAGACGTCGCGGCTCACGACGCCGTCGTGCTCCCACTGTTCGTGGTGGGGCAGCACCTCCTTGGCGAGGAAGGTGCGGACGGTGTCGCGGAACGCCTCGTGTTCCGGGGTGCAGATGTCTCGTTCCATGTCGCCTCCGCGTCGCGGTGGGTGGGTGCGGGCCCCGGCCGGCGGGCCGGGGCGGCCGTTCACAGCCAGTTCCTGACCCGCTCGACGAGCCGGGCGGGGTCGGGGCCGACGGGAGTGACGTTGAGCATGGTCACGCCCGACTCCCGGAAGACGTCGACGCGGTCCCGCACGTAGCCCTCGGGGCCCGCCAGGCAGAGCAGTTCGCACAGTTCGGCGGGGACCGCGGCCTCCGCCTCCTTCTTGCGGCCCGCGAGGTAGTGCTCCTGGATCGCGGCGGCCTCGGCCTCGTACCCGTAGGAGCGGACCAGGTCGTGGTAGAAGTTGCGGCCCGGGGCGCCCATGCCGCCGACGTACAGTGCGACGAGGGGCCGCACCAGGTCGCGGACCGCCTCGGCGCCGTCGCCGATGGCGAGCAGCCCGCCGGCGACGACGGACAGCGGCCCCAGCGCCGGGTCGCGCCGGGCGGCGCCCTCGGCGAGCGGCTCGGCCCAGACCTCGGCGGCGTGTTCCGGCACGTACAGGAACGGCAGCCAGCCGTCGGCGAGTTCGGCGGTCATGCGGACGTTGGCGGGGCCGAGCGCGGCGACGTAGACGGGGACGGTGTCGCGGACCGGGCGGGTGAGCAGCTTGAGGGGCTTGCCGAGGGTGCCGCCCTTCTCCGGCGGCAGGGGCATGTCGGTGATGCCGTGGTGCTCGATCACCTCGCGCCGCCAGATGCGGCGGGCCAGGCCGATCGTCTCCCGGGTGCGGCCGAGGGGCTTGTCGTAGCGGCGGCCGTGCCAGCCCTCCACGACCTGCGGGCCGGACGCCCCGATGCCGAGCAGCGCGCGGCCCCCGGTGAGGGCGTCGAGTCCGGCGGCGGTCTGGGCGATCAGCGCGGGGGTGCGCGAGTACACGTTGAGGACGGCGGAGCCGATGCGCAGCCGCTCGGTGCGGGCGGCGAGGTAGCCCATGACGGTCGGGGAGTCGAAGCCGTAGGCCTCGGCCACCCAGATCGCGTCGAGGCCCGCCCGTTCCAGCGCGGCGGCCTCGTCGGCCGCGGTCCGCGGGTCGCCCGCGTACTGCAGGGGCATGGAGAGTTCCATCAGTTTCCGTCCTGGTCGGTGGTGCCGCACCGGGCCGCCGGTGCGAGTGCGGGTACGTCCCAGTCGCGGGCCACGTCGGTGTTGTGGGCGCCGGGGACGGGGGGCGGCAGGCGCAGCGAGCCGGGCGTCGCGGAGAAGCGGGGCGCCACGCCCGGCTGGGTGACGCCGTGGGCCTCGGTGAGGCTGCCGCGGTGGACGAGGTGCGGGTGGGCGGCGGCCTCCCGCAGGGAGAGCACCGGGGCGACGCAGGCGTCGGCGCCTTCGAAGACGGCGGCCCAGTCGTCCCGGTCGGCGGTCCTGAACCGTTCGGCGAACCGGGCCCGCAGCCGCGGCCACCCGCGCGGGTCGTCGCGGCTCGGCAGTTCGTCGGCGGCGAGGCCGAGGAGGCGTACGAACTCGGTGTAGAACTGCGGCTCCAGCGCGCCGACCGCCATCCAGCCGCCGTCCCGGGTCTCGTAGACGGCGTAGTAGGGGCAACCGCCGTCGAGGAGGTTGCGTCCGCGCCCCTCCCGCCAGAGTCCGGCGGCGAGCATGCCGTGCACGATGGCGGTCAGGTGCGTGGTGCCGTCGACGATCGCCGCGTCCACCACCTGTCCCTCGCCCGTGACGCGCGCGGTGAGCAGCGCGGCCAGGACGCCGACGGCGAGGTAGAGGGAGCCACCGGCGTAGTCGCCGAGCAGGTTCACGGGGACGGCGGGCGGTCCGTCCGCGGCGCCGATCAGGCCGAGCGCGCCCGCGGTGGCGATGTAGCCGATGTCGTGTCCCGCCCGGGGCGCCAGCGGCCCGTGCTGGCCCCATCCGGTCATCCGGCCGTAGACCAGGGCCGGGTTGGCGGCCCGGCACTCCCGCGGGCCGACGCCGAGGCGTTCGGCGACGCCGGGGCGGTAGCCCTCGATCAGGACGTCGGCGCGTCCGGCGAGCGCGCGCACCAGCCCGGGTCCGTCCGCCGACTTCAGGTCGACCAGGACGGAGCGCTTGTTGCGGTTGGCGAGGTCGTGGACGGGGTCGACGGCCACGGGCGACGCGGTGGGCCGGTCCACGCGGACGACGTCGGCGCCCAGGTCGCCGAGGAGCATCGCCGCGAAGGGGGCGGGTCCGATGCCGGCCAGCTCCAGCACGCGCACGCCGGTCAGTGGTCCGGCGCGGCGGGCGGGTGAGGCGGTCGGGGAGGTGCCGGTCGAGGAGGCGTGCGGGTCCGTTCCGTACGGCGGGGTGGCGCCGCTCGTCGAGCTCATGGGTCCCTCTCTCGGGGGAGGGCGTGCGACGGCCCCCCGGACTGGACTCTACTTAACGCTCGCTAAGAACGTAGGGACGCGGGCGGGAGCGGTCAATAGGCGGAGCCGGGCCGCGTGGTCCTCGATCAGGCCCGGATTGAAGAGGAGTTCTCCCCGTCGAACCCTGTGCACCATTGCGCCGAGGGGACGGACAGGGAACGCTGACCCACAGAGAAACTGAGCGGTCGATAAGCGATCAGGTGCGGGGTCGTCGGGCCTGCCGCACGTACAATGCCGGTCGCCGGCGACACATCGGAGGAGCACCGTTGAGCACCGAGTCCAGCCAGGAGACCACCGCCGCGTCCCACTGGCGCGCCTATGGGCCACTCGACCTGCACCCGATCCTGACGCACGCCATGGAGGCGTTCAACGAGCACGGCTACCACGGCACTTCGGTACGCGACATCGCCGGCCGGGTCGGCGTGACCGTCCCGGCGCTCTACTACCACTACGAGAACAAGCAGGCGCTCCTCGCGACGCTGCTGGAAACCTCCATGAAGGACGTACTCGACCGCTGCCGGGCCGCCGCCGCCGAAGCGGGCGACGACCCGCTGCCCCGCTTCTGCGCCATGGTCGAGTCCATCGTGCTCTACATGGCCCACCGCAAGGGGCTGGCCTTCCTGGACACCGAGATCCGCAGCCTGGAACCCGGCAACCGGGCCCGGTACGTGGCACTTCGCGACTACCTGGAGCACATGCTGCTCGACACGGTCGAGGCGGGCATCGCCCGGGGCGTGTTCACCACGCCGATCCCCGCGGACGCGGTCCGCGCCGTGCTGATCATGTGCCAGGGGGTGGCCAACTGGTACCGCGCCGACGGCCCGCTCACCGCCGAGGAGGTCGCCCAACGGCACGTCCTGCTCAGCCTCGGCACGGTCGGCCACCCGGGAGCGCTGAACGGACTGGACGTGGTCCCCCGTCCCTCCGGCCGGCCCTCCGGCAGGGGGCGGCGGCGCCGGGACGCCGGCGCCGCCGCGGACTGACCCGAACCTGCCCGGACCCACCCGGCACGGAGAGCCTCGGCGGCAGGTTGACGGTCACCCGCACGGGGCATCAGGACAGGGTGGGCCCGGCCGGAAAGGACGTGCGGCGGCCGGGCGGCAGGCCACGGTGTGGCCGCACGGCCCAGGAGGGGAAGTGATCCGCCATGCGTACGCGACAGCGTACCCATCGGCGTTCCGTACGAGTCGAGTACCTGTTGCCCGACGAAACCGAGTCGGCGTGCCGGGCACGCAGACTGACCCGGCAGTTCCTGCTCTGGCGCGGCCACCGCACGGCGGGGCTGGACGCCATGCACATCCACGACGCGGCCCTCGTCGTGTCCGAACTGGTCGCCAACGCCACCCGGCACGGCGGCACCTGCCGCCTGAGCCTGCAGGTGTCCGACACACAGGTGACCGTCGAGGTGTACGACCGCAGTCCCGGCCGGCCCCGCGTGCGGCCGCTCACGACGTGGAGCGAGAGCGGCCGGGGCCTCGCCATGGTGCACAGCCTGGCCCAGCGCTTCGACGTCGACCCGGTCAGCGGGGGCGGCAACCGGGTGCGCGCGGTCCTGTCCCTGTGACGTACGGCCCTGGCACCGTGTGAGGTACGGACCTGGCCTCGTGCGTCATGCGCGGAGCCCGCGGCGCACCTCCGCGCACCGCACGGCGCCCGGCCGACAGCCGGGCGCCGTGGTGTGTCACCCTCGCGCGGCCGGGTCCTCGCGGGTGCTGTCCGCCTCCTCGCTCCGGACGCGGATCCTCCCCTGGACGGCGGCCTCGCCGATCGTCCGCTTCAGTGTCCGGCACCCCGTGAACACGGCCCCCGCGCCGGCGGCGGCCACCGGTCGTTCCGCGCAGGCCGCCAGCGCGTCGGCGTGCCACTGCACACTGGTCTGCTCCCAGCTGCTCTTGCGCGCTTCCACCCGCGCGCCGCACAGGGCGCAGTCGACGGGTGTCATCGGTGCCTCGAGGAGCCGGTTGTCGGGGCGGAGCGCCATCAGACCGGCCGGCTCTCTGCCGTGGCGGTGGCCGCGGTCGCGGCGGCGTCCTGCTTCTCGAGGTTCCGCTCGATCTCGGCCCGCCACGCTTCGTTGGGCCGGGTCGTGTCGATCTCGAACTCGAACCGGTCCGTCATCTCCGCCCGCACGTCGCCGACGTCGACGTAGAACTGCTCGTACCAGCGGCGCAGTTGGTAGACGGGGCCGTCCTCCTCGCACAGCAGCGGGTTGTCGATCCTCGCCTTGTTCTTCCAGATCTGCACGTCCTGCTCGAAGCCGATCTTGATGAACTCGCCCAGCTTCTCCGCTACTTCGTCCGCAGACTCGCCCATGTGCTCGGCCCTGCGCACGATGATGCCGTACTGGAGCATGAACGAGTTCTCGTCGATCGGATAGTGACAGTTGATCAGCACCGAGTTCGTGTCGCCGTCCTCGTAGTGGTACGTGAGGTCGTCGATCATGAACGACGGGCCGTGGTAGGTCGCCACGGACGTCTGGCCCAGCATCTTGGCGGCGCCGCTCCCCTCCGCCTGCGGCCGGCGCACGTCCTCGCGGCCGACGCCCTTCATGAGCTGGATCGCGGTGTGCCCCTCGAAGATGTTCTTGAAGTACGTGGGGAACGAGTAGTGCACGTAGAAGAAGTGCGCCATGTCCACCACGTTGTCGACGATCTCCCGGCAGTTCGAGCCGTCGATCCGCACGGAGTACCAGGACCAGTCCGTCCAGTCGTCGCGCGTCGCGCCCTCGATGCGGGGGATCGTCACATCGGCCGGGGGCGGGTTGCCCTCCGGATCGTTCCAGACGAACAGCAGTCCGTCCTGCTGCAGCGTCGGGAACGCCGCGGTGCGGGCGCGCATCGGAACCCGGCGGGCGTAGGGGATCCCGGTGCAGCGGCCGTCTCCGCCCCAGCGCCAGGAGTGGAACGGGCAGGCGA
Organism: Streptomyces sp. H51; assembly: GCF_035656535.1. NCBI lineage: Bacteria > Bacillati > Actinomycetota > Actinomycetes > Kitasatosporales > Streptomycetaceae > Streptomyces > Streptomyces sp. H51. Next base: position 59,136 of record NZ_JAYMHD010000022.1, on the reverse strand, counting down.
CGTCGTCGCCCTCCACCGTGCCCAGGGACAGGTCACCGCCCATGTGGCGGCAGTAGGCGTCGAGGACGTTGAGTGTGCCGTCGGCCGACGCCCAGACCACAAGCTTCTGCCCGAAGGCGTGCACCGTGTGCGGCTTGCCGTCGGTGAAGTCCTGAGCGAGGCCGAGACAATGCCAGCCGCGGGCGAAGCGGGCCGGGAGTGCGTCCGCCTCGATCGTGCGGACCTCGGGCGCGGTGGTCATCTGTGGCCTTCCCTTCCACCGAGGCTGCGCTCGGCACGGTGTGGGGCGAGTGCGCACCGCCCGCCGGGGACCGCTGTACCGCCCCGGCCGGCCCGACCCCGGGCCGCGAGGGGCGCGGGCCCGGTTCCGCGGGCCCGGTGCGGTGAGCCCGGCGCGGTGGGCCCGGTGCGGTCCCCGGTGGACCGGGCGGCGATGCTGCTCCGGTGAATCTAGGGTGCGCGGCGGTGGTCGGGTCGTCCGGTCCCACTGAGCGGTAACCGGCCGCCCTGAACCGGCGCGGGACCGGGGGCGGGGCCCGGCGCGGAGTCCGCGCGGGGGGCCGGCCGGAACCGGCGGCGCCCGGGATCCGCCCGGGCGCCGCCATCGGGTTCAGTCGGTCATGTCCTCGGCGGCCAGTGCCGCGAAGGCCATCGCCGTGCCGATCGGGATGCCCGGCCCCGGGTAGAACGACCCGGTGAACGACGCGCTGGTGTTGCCCGCCGCGTACAGTCCGGCGATCGGTGTGCCGTCCGCCCGCAGGACCCGCGCCGACGCATCGGTGACCAGGCCGCCCTTGGTGCCCAGGTCCGAGAGCACGAGCCGCACCGCGTAGTAGGGCGCCTCGCGGACGGGCCGCAGCACGGGCTCGCCGAACCAGTGCCCGAACTCGTCCGCCTCCCGGGCGAAATCCTCGTCCTTTCCGTTGTCGGCGAAGCGGTTGAACCGCTCGACGGTCGCCGTCAGCCGGCCGGCGTCCACGCCCGTCAGCGCGGCCAGCTCCGTCAGGGAGCCGGCCTTCACCAGCGTGCCGGAGTCCAGGTGGGCGGCAGGATCGCCCCACGGCGGCTGGGTGACCGCCGGGAGCCGGCCCCCGGTGCGGGAGTCGAAGACCACGTAGGAGGGCGTCCGGTCCGGGTGAGCCTGCATCTCCCGGCCGAACCGGTCGTAGGGCAGGGACTCGTTGGCGTAGCGCGCGCCGTGCGCGTCGACGACCAGGCCGCCGGTGAAACCGCAGACGAAGGACGGCTGCCCGTCGGGCATCGGGACGCCCGGACACCACCAGCCCTCGTTCATCAGCTCGGTGGCCGCGCCGATCGCGACCGCCGCCTCGATGGCCTCACCGGTGTTGGTGCCGGCCGGGGCCATGGAACAGCCGGCGCTGCCGGGGACCCCGTGGGCGCGGCGCAGTCCCTCGTTGCGCTCGAACCCGCCGGCGGCCAGCAGGACGCCCTTGCGCGCCCCGATCCGGATACGGCGGCCGTCCTGGACGGCGACGATCCCGGTGACCCGTTCGGTTGTGGCCACCAGCTCGGCCATGCGGGTGTCCGTGGACACGGCACCGCGGCCGGTGCGGTGGTATGCGAGCAGCAGCCGGCCGATCAGCGCGCGCCCGGCGGTGAGCGGGGCCGACTCGTCGTTCCCCTGGCCCGCCCGGTCGCGGTCCAGCGGCGGACGGACCAGGCCGAGCAGGTCACCCATCTCCCCGGGGTCGAGGTTCAGGGGGATGAACGAGCGTCCGCCCGGCACCCTTCCGGGCCGCTCGTAGTAGTCGGGGAACGCCTGGAACCGGAACGCGAGCGCCGGGTCCTCCTCCAGCCGCTCGACCAGGGCGGGCGCCTCCGCCAGGAAGGACTCCCGCTTGTCGGCGCCGGCGTCGCCCAGCAGCGCGCGCAGGTAGGTGCGGGCCGATTCGGTGGAGTCGGCGACGCCGTCCCGCCGCTGCACCGGTGATCCGGGCAGCCACATGGCGGCGCCGGAGTACGCGCTCGTCCCGCCGAGGGTGCCCGCCCGCTCCACGACGACGGTCTCCGCACCCGCGCGGGCGGCCAGATACGCGCCGGTCAGCGCCCCGCCCCCGGATCCCACGACGACGACGTCGTACTCCTCGTCCCACTCCTGTGTCACGGTTCGGCCTCCCGCACTCGCCGCTGCACGGCGTTCATGAGATGTCCTGTACGGCGTCAGGAAACCGCAGCCACCGCGGTGCACCCGCCGCGGTCCCACTCAGCAGTACACGGAGGTGCGCGGTCGTGCCGCGGACGCTGTGATGGGGGCAGCGCCGCCTCCCCGTCCACCGGGGACGGTGCCACCGATACCATGAGGTGCCTCAGCACTCGTACTCACCAGCCGGGAGGGGGCAACCGTGCCCAGAGTCGCCGAGGAACGGCCGGCGGCGGAGCCGCAGTCACCCGGGCAGAAGGCCCGGTACGCGCGCATCCTGAACGCCGCGGCCCGGCTCGGCGCCGAACGCGGCCTGGAGCACGTGCAGATGCACGACGTGGCCAAGGAGGCCGGCGTCGCCATCGCCACGCTGTACCGCTACTTCCCCTCCAAGACGCACCTGTTCACCGCGATCATGGCCGACCAGGTCGACCACATGGACGACCTCTCGCCGGAGATCGTCGCGGCCGAGAACCCCGTCGACGCCGTCGCCGAGACGCTTCTGCGCTCCACCCGGCACATGCTGCGCACCCCGCTGCTGTCCAGCGCCATCATGCAGAGCAACTACGCGGCACACACCGCCACCGTCAGCGAGGCCGCCGCCATCGAGGCCAAGGTGCACCGCACGGTCCTGAGACTGCTCGGCCTCGAACACCCCACCGACCGCGACAACCGCCTGATACGGCTGCTGATGAAGAGCTGGCACGGCGTCCTCGTCGCCGCGCTCTACGGCCACACGTCCCCGGCCGACGCGGAGACCGAGATCCGGCTCGCCTGCGAGGTGCTCCTCGCGGGCCGCTCGAACGCCCCGGCCGTCTGAGCCCCTGCCCGCGCGGCGGGCCGCTCGCTCGTCATCGCTCCCCGGCCGGCGGGCCCGTGCACCGCCTCCCGGTCAACGGGATCGTCCGTGCCCGCCCGATGCCCGCCTGCTTCGATCGGGACCGATGACGACGAACGCCGCCGGGCCCCTCCCGGCGGGAAGGGGGGAACATGGACATCGGCAATCCACTGGATTTCTCGGACCGGGTCGTGGTGGTGACCGGCGGAACGAAGGGCATCGGCTTCGCCATCGCCGAGACGTTCCTCGCTGCCGGGGCGCACGTCGTGGTCTGCGGGCGGAGCGAACCCCGGGCACTGCCGGCCGCGCGTACCCGGCAGGCGGTCTTCCTCGCCGCCGACGTGCGTGATCCCGAGGCCGCGAGCGGGCTGATCGACGGCGCGGTGGCCCGGTTCGGACGCCTGGACGTCCTGGTCAACAACGCGGGCGGCTCCCCCGACGCCGACGCGGCGACCGTCTCGCCGCGCTTCGTGGAGAAGATCGTCGCGTTGAACCTGCTCGCGCCCTTCTGGACCGCCCAGGCGGCGAACCGTGTGATGCGGGACCAGGACGAGGGCGGCTCGGTCATCAACATCGGCAGTGTCTCCGCGCACGACCCGCAGCCCGGCACCGCCGCCTACACGGCCGCGAAGGCCGGGCTGCTCGGTCTCACCCGGGCCCTGGCCCTGGAGTGGGCGCCCAAGGTGCGCGTCAACCACGTCACCACCGGTCTGATCCGCACCGAGAGCGCCGCGTCCGTGTACGGCGAGGACGGCGGGGCCGCGGTCGCCGGGGTGATCCCGATGGGCCGGATGGCGGTCCCCTCGGACATCGCCCGGACCTGCCTGTACCTGGCCGGGAACCTGGCCCGTTACGTCAACGGCGCCGACGTGGCCGTGCACGGCGGCGGTGAGGTGCCCGCCCGCTACCTCGCGGTGAGGTCCTCGGACACGCGGTGAACCCGCGGCCGCGGACCTGAGCGCGGACCGCGGACCTGAGCGCGGGCGAGGCGGGTCACCGACCCGGACGAGGCCGGCCCCGGTGTGCCCGGGGCCGGCCTCGCCGTGTTCCGCCCCGGCCGCCCACCGTCGAGGTCGCCGGCCTCCCGCGCGGTGACCGGGCGACGGCGTCCGGCGTGCCGTCGTTCGCCCCGAGCCCGGACCGGGCGACGGGGACCTCCCGCGGGAGCGACGGCGCCGCCGGCTGTGCCGGGTCAGACGAGGTTGTCCTCGACGGTCAGGCCCAGCGCGACGCGGCCGTACATGGCCAGGGTCCGCTCGACGTCGTTGGCGACGTGCACACTGCCGGCGTGCGCGTCGCGCCAGGCGCGTTCGATCGGGTTGCCGCGCCGCAGCGAGTTGCCGCCGGCCGTCTTGAACAGCAGGTCGATCGCGGCGACGGCGCGTTCGGTGCCGCGCACCTGGTCCCGGCGGGTCCTCAGGCGCAGTTCCGCCGGGATGTCGCGGCCCTCGGCCGCGCACGCGGTCAGCTCCCTGATGTTGCGGTCCATCTGGAGGATCGTCGCGTCGATCTCGGACGCCGCCCGCGCGACCGCCACCTGGGTGTGCGGGTCCTCGGCGAACCGGCCGCCGCCCAGGCTCAGCCGCGCCCTTTCCTGCATCAGGCGGATGTAGGACTCGTAGCCGCCGGCGACTGCTCCGACGAGGGGGGCGGTGACCGCGCTGGTGAACACGGCCGCGAACGGCAACCGGTACAGCGGGCCCGGGTTGACCTGCTGGCCGGGGCCCTTCAACTGTGCCTGCTCGTAGTTGCGGATGATCCGGTGTTCCGGGACGAATGCCTGCTCGACGATGATGTCGTGGCTGGCGGTGCCGCGCAGCCCCACGACGTCCCACGCGTCCTCGATCCGGTAGCCGGACCGGGGCACGAGCACGGTCAGGAAGTCGACCGGCCGCCCCTTGTCACCGACCACCAGGGCGCCCAGCAACGCCCAGCGGGCGTACCGGCAGCCGGAGGAGAAACTCCAGCGGCCGGTCAGCCGGTAACCCCCGTCGACGGGGGTGAGGCGTCCCACCGGCGCGTACGCGGACGAGATCAGCGCGTCGGGGTCGTCGCCCCACACCTCGGCCTGCGCCTCGGCGGCGAAGAGCCCCAGCTGCCAGGGGTGCACGCCCAGTACGGAGGTGATCCAGCCGGTGGAGCAGCAGGCGGCCGAGAGGGCGCGTACGACCTCGTAGAAGTCGACCGGGTCGGCCTCCTGCCCGCCGAACGGGCGGGGCTGGAGCATCCGGAAGACACCGGCGTCGGTCAGTTCGCGCACGGTCTCCTCGGGGACGCGTCCCTCCTCGTCGGTGGCCCGGGCCCGCTCCGCGACAGCCGGGAGCAGGGCGCGCACCTTCTCCAGAACGGTGTTCCCCATCGTGTCGTCCCCTTCGAGTGTCCCTACCGGGCGTCCGGAGCGGTCCGGACGCCCAGCTCGGTCTTGCGGATCTTTCCTGCGGCGTTGCGTGGGAAGGCGTCGAGGATGACGACTTCGCGGGGCACCTTGAAGTTCGCCAGGCGGGTGCGGCAGAAGCCGGCCAGTTCCGCCGGGGTGGTCTCGGCGCCGGGGCGGAGGGTGACGTAGGCGCGTCCCACCTCGCCGAGCCGGTCGTCGGGGACGCCGACGACGGCCGCCTCCGAGACGGCGTCGTGCCGGCTGAGGAGCTGTTCGATCTCCGCCGGGTAGACGTTGAACCCGCCGACGACGAACATCTCTTTGGAGCGTCCGGTGAGGGTCAGCCGGCCGCCCTCGTCGAGGTGCCCGACGTCCCCGGTGGTCAGCCAGCCCTCGTCGTCGACCGCGTCGGCGGTGGCCCGGGGGTCGTCCAGGTAGCCGAGCATCACGTTGTAGCCGCGGACCAGGACCTCGCCGTCCTCCCCCGGGGGCAGCGGGCGGCCGTCGGCGCCGGCCACCCGGACCTCGACGCCGTCGATGGGGCGGCCCGCCGTACGGGCGACGGTCTCGTCGTCGTCATCGGCCCGGCAGACGGTCACGGTGCCGCAGGACTCGGTGAGGCCGTAGGCGGTGACCACGACCGGGAAGAGTTCCGCCCGTACCCGTTTGACCAGGGCGACCGGCACCGTGGCGGCGCCGGTGACGGCCAGGCGCAGGGAGGACAGGTCGTGGCGGTCGCGGCCGGGGGCGTCCAGCAGGGTGGTGAAGACGGTGGGCGGGCCGGGCAGGACGGTGATGGTCTCGTCCTCGATCAGCCGCATGGTCCGCGCCACGTCGAAGACGGGCTGCAGCACCATGGTCGCGCCGCGCAGCAGGCAGGCCAGGACGCCCGCCTTGTAGCCGAAGCAGTGGAACATCGGGCTGATGATCAGGTAGCGGTCGCCACGGGTCAGTCCGGTCCGCTCCGACCACGCCAGATAGGTGAGGACGTTCTGGCGGTGCGTGGTCATCACGCCCTTGGGGCGGCCGGTGGTACCGGAGGTGAACAGCACGTCCGACACGTCGTCCTCCCGCACGGCCGAGGACCTGTCGGCGGCGTCGGCGGCGGGGACGGACGCGCCCAGACGCAGGAACGCCTCCCAGGCCGTGGCACGCGGGCGGCCGGACCGGGCGCCCCGGTCGGCCCGGTCGCCCGGATCGCCTGGATCACCTGGATCGCCGGAATCACCCGGATCGCCTGCGTCGCCCTCGTCGGCGATGTCGACCACGTGGGCCAGCTCGGGCAGGCCGGGCACCGGGCCCCGCTCCCCGGTCACGGCGCCGATCATGGCGAGGTAGTCGTTGCCGAGGAAGCCGTCCGCCACGAACAGCAGCCGGGCTCGGCTCTTCTCCAGCAGCCAGTGGGCCTCGTCGCCCTTGTACCGGGTGTTGACGGGGACCAGCACCGCCCCCACGCCCAGCACGCCGAGCGCGATCGTGATCCAGCGGGCGCTGTTGGGTGCCCACAGCGCCACCCGCTCGCCGCGCTGGACGCCGAGCGCCATGAGCGACCGGGTGACGGCGAGGGCGCGCTCGTGCAGTTGGCGGTTGGTCAGCCGCAGGTCGCCGTCGACCAGGGCCTCCGAGTCCGGACAGGTCTCGGCGGCGGCGGCGAGGACGGCGGGGACGGTGCTCTCGTCGACCGGCATGCCCCTCACTCCCCGGGGAGGAGGCGCCGGGATGCCTCGTGGGCGCCGTGGACGAGCCGGGCTCGGTCGCGGACGGCAGCACGATTCTCGGCCGTCGCCAGGTTTCCGCCGGCCACCCACAGGGGACCGTCCGCCAGGTGTTCCAGGCCTTCGCGGGCGACGTCGTCGGGGTCGGCGACGTCGAGACCGGGCAGGTCCATGCGCAGGCCCGCCCGTTCCATCGCGGGGGTGCGGGTCACGCCGAGGACGAGTTCGAGGACGTGCACGTGGTGCGGTGCGAGCTCCAGCCACAGTCCCTCGGCGAAGACCCTGCTGAACGCCTTCACCGCGGAGTAGATGCTCAGCCGTGCCTGGCCCATGTAGCCGGCGAGCGAGCCGACGAGCAGGATGCCGCCCCGGCCGCGTTCCTTCATGAACGTTCCGAAGTGGTGGGCGAGGGCGAGCTGAGAGGTGATGTTGAGGTCGATCACGCCCTGGAACCGGTCGAGTTCACCGCCGATGAACTCGTGGCCGTAGGTGTTGGCGCCCGCGTTGAAGATCAGCAGGCCGACCTCCAGGCCGTCGGTGGCGGCGGCGATCGTCCTGACCGCGCCGGGGTCGAGCAGGTCGAGCCGGAGGGTGCGCGCCTCGACGCCCTTGGCGCGGACCTCGGCGGCCGTCCGTTCCAGGGGGCCCGCCTTGCGGGCGATGAGCACCAGGTTGATCCCGGCGTCGGCGAGCCGGTGGGCGAAGCGGGCGCCCACCCCCTCCGATCCGCCGGCGACGACCGCCCACGGGCCGTAGACGTCCTTGTCGATCATCGGCTTCCTTCCTGCGGAGATACGGGCCGCGCGGTGGCGGGCGGAGTGCGGGCGTTGCCGCGGCGGGCCGGTGCGCCGGCCCGCCGCGGACGGCCGGTGCCTCAGTTGCCGGGCACGGGCTGTGTGCCGGTGGTGTCGAGCGCGGCGACGCTGTAGGCCGCGAAGGTGCGGTACCGGTCGCGGCCGGAGAAGTACGGGGTCAGGCCGGCCTCCAGTTCCTCGGGCGTGAAGGTGCCGTCGGCCGCCGTGAACTTCTTCTCGACGGTGGGGGGTGCGAGCAGGGCGACCATGTCCCCGTAGACGACGAAGACCTGTCCGCTGATCTCCTCGGCGGCCGGGGAGGCGAGGTAGCCGACGAACGTCGCGACGCGCTCCGGGGCCATGATGTCGAGGCCGCCCTCGGCGGTCGCGCCGGTGCCGAACGCCTCGGCGGTCATGGCGGTGCGGGCGCGCGGGCAGATGGCGTTGGCGCGGACGCCGTAACGGGCGAGTCCCTGCGCGGTGGAGAGGGTGAGCGCGGTGATACCGGCTTTGGCCGCGGAGTAGTTGGGCTGGCCGGGGGCACCGAAGAGGAACGCCTCGGACGAGGTGTTGACGACCCGTCCGTAGACGGGGCCGCCCGCCGCCTTGCTGGCCGACCGCCAGTGCGCGGCGGCGGCCCGGATGACGGCCGCGTGGCCCTTGAGGTGGACGCGGATGACGTCGTCCCAGTCGGACTCGGTCAGGTTGAACACCATCTTGTCGCGCAGGATGCCCGCGTTGTTGACGACGATGTCCAGGCTGCCGAAGGTCTCCAGCGCGGTGAGGACCAGGCGGTCGCCCATGGACCAGTCACCGACGTCGCCGGTGACGGCGACGGCGTCGCCGCCGAGGGCCTTGATCTCGGCGACGACCTCCTCGGCGGCGGGGCCCACGTCGTTGACGACGACGCGGGCCCCCTGGGCGGCCAGCGCCAGCGCCTCGCTGCGGCCCAGGCCGGCCCCCGCCCCGGTGACGACGGCGGTACGTCCTTCCAGGCTGGTCCTCGTGCTCATGCTGCCTCTTTCGTTCCTGTCCTGCGTGGCGGATACGGCGCGGCAGAAACTAGTACGAATTCTGGTTTCGCCTTCGTGGCCGTCCCGCTGAGTGGTGAGCGCTCGCTCGGGCCGGTGCGGAGCGGGTTGTCATACGAAGCGGGCCGAGACGTCTCCCAGGCCGTCGAACTCCGCCCGGAAGTGGTCCCCCGGCCGGGCGTCGACCGCCGCGGTGCACGAACCGGGCAGGATCACGTGGCCGGCCTCCAGCCGCACCCCGAACGCCGCGACCTTCCGGGCCAGCCAGGCGACCGCCACGGTCGGGTCGCCCAGGACCGCGCTGGTGCGGCCGCGCGCGATCTCCTCGCCGCCCCGGTACAGCACGGCGCCGATGTCGGCCAGGTTCAGCTCGCCGGGGGCGACGCGCTTCGCGCCGAGGAGGACTCCGGCCGAGGAGGCGTTGTCGGCGATGGTGTCCGCCAGCCCGATCCGCCAGTCGGTGATCCGGCTGTCGATGAGTTCGAGGGAGGCGACGACGTACTCCGTCGCGGCGAGGACGTCCTGCTCGGTGCAGTCCTCCCCGGGCAGGCCGTCGCCGAGGACGTAGGCGATCTCCACCTCGACGCGCGGGGAGCAGTAGCGGCCCGTCTCCACCGGGGTGTCCTCGGACAGCACCATGTCCGACAGCAGATGGCCGTAGTCGGGCTCGTCCACGCCCATCATCCGCTGCATGACCTCGGAGGACAGCCCGACCTTGTGGCCGCGCACACTCACCCCGGGCTGCTCCAGCCGCCTGCGGACGTTGCTCAGCTGGATCTCGTAGGCGTCGACGACGTCGATGCCAGGGAACGTCCCGGTCAGCGGACCGACGGGGGCGCGGTCCTGCTCCGCCCGCCACAGCAGGTCGGCGGCTGCCGCGCGGTGCGATGCGTCAAGCACCGTGAGTCTCCTTGTGCTGTCGGGGGGCGTCGGAGAGCCCCTCGGACGGGGGCGCGGCGGCGAACCGGACACGGACGCCGCTGAGGACCGGACGGCCGTACGCCGACGCCTCCAGGCGCAGCCCGCCGGGGCCGTCGTCCCAGGCGTCCGCGGTGAGCCGGTCACCGGGGAAGACGGGGGCGCTGAAGCGGGCCTCGAGCTCCGTCAGGTCGGCCGGGTGGCTGCCCAGGACGCCGGCGGCGGGCAGGGTCACGGCGGCGAGGGTGCACAGTCCGTGCAGGAACGGCCGGGGCATGCCCGCGGCGCGGGCCGCCCCCGGGTCGATGTGCATATGGTGCCGGTCGCCGAGCAGCCGGTAGTGGGCGGCCTGTTCGGGGTGCGTGGCCACGGTCAGCCGGCGGTCGGCCGCCCGCTCGGGACGCCGCGGGCCGCCCGGCCCGCGCTCCCCGCCGAAGCCGCCGCCGCCGGGGGCGAACAGGGACCAGGTCGCCAGGAAGTGGTCGCTCTCCACCTCGACGTCGAAGACGGCGGCACCGCCCTTGTCCCACACCTCGGCGACACGGGCCGTCATCGACAGTTCCCCGGCCCGCGGCAGCGGCCGGCGCACGGTGAGGCGCTGCGAGCCGTGTACCGCGGTCGCGGTGTCGAAGGCGCCGAGCGCGCCGAGCGCGTCGGGGGCCCACTGGGCCAGGGTCAGCGCGAAGGTCGGCAGGACCCTCAGGCGTTCCTCGAAGACCAGGTCGAGATCGTCGGCCCGCGCGCCCACCGCGAGCGCGTAGAGGATCGCGTCGCGCTCGGTGTACGCGACCGTACGCGTGCCGAGGTCGTGGCCGCGCCACGGGGAAACGGCCGGGGAAGCGGCCGGGGATGCGGTCATCGGGCGGCTCCCAGGATCAGGCCGCTGGTCGGCACGCCGGTGCCGGCGGTGACCAGGACGTGGGCGGCGTTCTCGGGCTGGTTCACGGAGGTGCCGCGGACCAGCCGGACGGCCTCGGCGATGCCGTTCATGCCGTGCAGATAGGCCTCGCCGAGCTGTCCGCCATGGGTGTTCGTCGGCAGCCTGCCGCCGAGTTCCAGGTGTCCGTCGGCGATGAAGTCCTTCGCCTCGCCGGTGGCGCAGAAGCCCAGCTCCTCCAGTTGCGGGAGCACCAGCGGGGTGAAGTGGTCGTAGAGGATCGCGGCGTCGATGTCGTCGGGACCGAGGCCGCTCTGCCCGTACAGCTGCCGCCCGACCAGGCCCATCTCCGGGATGCCGCTGATGCGCTCCCGGTAGTAGCTGGTCATCATGTGCTGGTCGTCGCCCGAGCCCTGTGCCGCGCCGAGGATCACGGCGGGCGGGTGGGGCAGGTCGCGGGCGCGCTCGGCGGAGACGATCACCAGGGCCTGGCCGCCGTCGGTCTCCTGACAGCAGTCCAGCAGCCGCAGTGGTTCGGCGATCCAGCGTGAACTCTGGTGATCCGCGAGGGTGATGGGACGGCCGTGGAACCAGGCGGCCGGGTTGTTCGCCGCGTGCTTGCGGTCCAGGACCGCGACCCGGCCGAAGTCCTCGCCGACGGCGCCGTACTCGTGCATGTAGCGGCGGGCGAACATGGCCACCCACTGGGCGGGGGTGTTCAGCCCGAACGGCGTCATCCAGGAGTAGGCGGCCCGGTCCGCGCCGGTGTCCATGGCCCGGTCGGCCTGCCCGAGGCCGTAGCGTTCGCCGGAGCGCTCGTTGAAGGCGCGGTAGCAGACGACGACCTCGGCGGCCCCGGTGGCCACGGCCATGGCCGCCTGCCGCACGGTGCCGCAGGCGGCTCCGCCGCCGTAGCCGATGCGGGAGAAGAAGGTCAGCTCGCCCATGCCCGTGTTGCGGGCCACGTGGATCTCGCCGCTGGTGTCGGCGGTGAAGGTGACCAGGCCGTCGACGTCGGCGGGGGTGAGGCCCGCGTCGGCGAGGGCGGCGAGGACGGCCTCGCAGGCCAGCCGGAGCTCGCTGCGCCCGGAGTTCTTGGAGAACTCGGTGGCGCCGATGCCGGCGATCACGGCGCTGCCGGCCAGTGCGGTCGTGCTCATCGCGTACCGGCCTTCCGCGGCAGGCGCACGGTGACGGTGCCGGTGACGTGCGCGCCGACGCCGTTGGTGCCGCGGACGGCGATCTCGACCCGGCCGGCGTCCCCGGCATCGTCGGTCTTCGCGGTGACCCGGCCGGTGAGCACCATGGTGTCGCCGGGGTGGTTGGGCGCGCCCAGGCGGACGCGGATCGCCCGCACGGACGCGGCCGGTCCCGCCCATCCGGTGACGTACCGGTCGACCAGGCCGTTGCTGGTCAGGATGTTCATGAAGACGTCCTTCGAGCCGCGTTCGCGGGCCAGTTCGGGATCGTGGTGCACGTCCTGGAAGTCGCGGCCGGCGAGGGCCGTGGCGACGATCAGGGTCCGGGTCACCGGGATCTCCAGCGGCGGCAGCTCCTCACCGACCGCCACCTCGTCGTACGAACGGGTCGCCGCCGTCGTCATGAGGTCACCGCCTTGCCCGCCAGGAGGTCCCCGAGCCGGGACAGGTCCCCGGCGGCCCCGCCGAGGGTGGTGGAGACCTGCTTGCCCCACAGGAAGTGGCGGTGGACCGGGTAGTCGGTGTCGACGCCGATGCCGCCGTGCACGTGCTGGACGCGGTGGACGACGTTGAGACCGCCCTCACCGGCCCACCACTTGGCGACCAGCACCGGCTGCTCGGTGTCCTCGCCGTCCTCCAGCGCGGTCACCGCCTGCCACAGGGTCACCCGCATCGCGTCGGTCTCGATGACGCAGTCGGCGAGCTGGTGCTGGACGGCCTGGAAGGTGGCGAGGGGGCGGCCGAACTGCTCCCGGGTGCTGAGGTGATCGGCCGCGTACCGCACCGCGCCCTCGGCCACGCCCAGCTGCACGGCGGCGAGCGCCACCCGGGCACGGTCGGTGATCCACTCCACCGCTCCGGTCCCGGGCGCGCCGACCGCCTCGGCCGGGGTGGAGTCCAGGTCGAGGTGGGCGGCGAGGTCGTAGGTGGTGGTCTCGGCCGGCGTCCAGGTCGTGCCGGGCGCGTCGCGGCCCACGAGGAAGAGGCCGGTGCCCGCGTCGGTGACGGCGCTGACCAGCACCTGCTCCGCACCGGCCGGGGACGGTACGACCGCCTTGGTGCCGGTGAGCCGCCAGCCCGCTCCCTCGGGCGCGGCCGTGGTCAGCGGCGTACAGGGGTCCGCGGGGGCGAACTCCTCCAGCGCCAGGGTGATCCTGCCCGTGCCGTCGGCCGCGGCCGGGAGCAGCGCGGCGCGCTGCCCGGCCGAGCCGTGGGCGGAGAGGGCCAGCGCCCCGAGGACGGCCGGCCAGAGCGGCACGGGTGCCACGCGGCGGCCCTGCTCCTCCAGCAGGACGCAGAGTCCGGCCAGGTCCAGACCGGCGCCGCCGGCTTCCTCGGGGAGGGGCGCGGCGAGCAGTCCCGCCGCGCTCAGGTCCGCCCAGAGCTTGTCGTCGACGCGGGTCGCGGACGTCTCGACCGCCCGGAGCCGTTCGGGCGTGGCGTGGTCGGTGAAGATCTCACGGGCCAGGTTGCGCAGTTCCTCGAGTTCTTCTCCCAGCGAGAAGTCCATCAGCGGTCCTCCGTGGCGACAGGCCGGAACACCGGCAGGGACAGGTCGGGGTCGGCGTCCAGCCAGTCGAGGACGACGGGCATGTCGACGGTGACGTCCTCGGGCGCGACGCCGGTCAGGTTGGTGATCAGCCGGGTGCCCTCGGCGAGTTCGACGACCGCGACGACCAGCGGGTAGTCGAACGCCGGGTGCCTGGGGTGGTGGTTGACGGTGAAGCTGTGGACACGGCCGCGGCCCGAGGCCCGCACGGTGTCCCAGGCGAAGGAGCCGCAGTGCGGGCAGCAGGGGCCGGGAGGGTGGCGCAGGGTCCCGCAGGAGACGCAGCGCTGGATGACCAGCCGGTGCTCCTTGGCCGCCTCGAACCAGAAGGTGTTGTCCCGGTTGAGGGCGGGACGGGGGCGAAGGGGACGCGGCGCGGCGGTCTGCGTGGCGGCGGGCGTCGCGGCGGCGGGTGCCGGGGCGGCGGGCGTCGCGGCGGCCGGGGCGGCGGATGTCGCGGCGGGCCGGAAGCGGAGTGTGCGCCAGCGCTGGGTGGCGACGATCTCGCCGTCCTGGTCGCGGTAGGTCTTCACCGTGGTCACGAAACGGCCGACGCCCAGCCCGGTCTTCTTCTCCGGCGAGATCGACTCCACGACCTCCTGTACGGAGACGTGGTCGCCCGGCACCAGTTCGCGCGCGAACTCCAGTTCCGAATCGGTCGCCACGACGGAGGTGTAGCCGCCCTCGCCGAGCAGCTCGACCAGCTCGTCGAAGCCGCGGCGGCCGCCGGACGGCGGCGAGACGGTGGCGGCGTATCCGCGCATCGTCCACGCCTGCACCATCGAGGCGGGGGCGACCACACCCGGCCGCCCGGTGGCGCGGGCCGCGGCCTCGTCGGTGTAGACCGGGTTGGTGTCGCCCATGGCCTCGGCCCAGTGCCGGATCATCGGCTGGTTCACCGGGTCCTGGCCGGGGGTGAGGGGCGTCAGCTCGCGGCCGACGAAGGCCGCCAGCCGCTCCTCGTACTCCGCGGCGACACCGGTGTTCCCGACGCCCTCGGCACTCCCGTCGTTCCCGTTGCTCCCGGCGTTCCCGGCGTTCGTACGCTGCGTGGTCACCGGCCACGCCCTTCGCGGGGAAGCCCCAGCCCCTGGACGGCGACCATGTCGCGCAGCACCTCGTTGACGCCGCCGCCGAAGGTGTTGACGATGCCCTGCCGGGAGAGCTGCTCGACCTGCCCGGCCAGGATCGCGCCGGGCGACTCGGGGCGGATGCGGCCCGCCGCGCCGAGGATCTGGGTCAGGGTGCGCTGCACGTCGATGTGGGTCTCGGTGCCGTACGTCTTGGCCGCGCCGGCGTCGGCGCCGGTGAGCCGGTCGTGGGCGACGGCGTCGGTCATCTTCCAGTTCATCAGCCGCATCGCCTCCAGGCGGGCGTGGGTGCGGGCGAACTCCCGGCGGACCCAGGGCTGTTCGAGGGTGCCGTTGTCCCCGGCCCACTCCAGGACCCGTTCCCACAACTGGATCATGCGACCGCCCAGCGCGGCCAGGCCGATGCGCTCGTGGTTGAGCTGGGCCGTCATCAGCCGCCAGCCGCCGTTCACCTCGCCGACCACGTCGGTGGCGGGCACCCGCACACCGCCGTAGTAGGTGGCGGTGACGACCATGCCGCCGACCGTGCGGATGGGGCTCCAGGAGAAGCCCTCCGCGTCGGTGGGCACGATCAGGATGGAGATGCCCCGGTGCTTCGCCGCGTCGGGGTCGGTACGGGCGGCCAGCCACACGTAGTCGGCGGTGTTGGCGCCGCTGGTGAAGATCTTGCCGCCGTCGACGGTGAAGTGGTCGCCGTCGCGCACCGCCCGGGTGCCGAGGGAGGCCAGGTCGGTGCCCGCGCCCGGCTCGGTGTAGCCGATCGCGAAGACGACGTCACCGGAGAGGATGCCCGGCAGGAACCGCTTCTTCTGCTCCTCGGTCCCGTACCGCATGAGCGTGGGCCCGACCGTGTTGACGGTGACGAACGGGAAGGGCAGGCCGGCTCGTTGGACCTCGTCGAAGAACACGTACTGCTCCTCGACGGAACGCCCCTGGCCGCCGTACTCCGTGGGCCAGCCGATGCCCAGCCAGCCGTCGGCACCGAGCCGGCCGACGATCTCGCGGAAGCGGGGGCCGCCGACGCCCTCCTCGCCGGCGCGGCGCCGTTCGTCCTCGGGCAGCAGGCCCGAGAAGTACGCCCTCAGCTCACGGCGCAGTTCGAGCTGCTCGGCGCTCTCGCGCAGTCGCATGTGGTTCTCCAGTTCCTCTCGTGTCCTCGCCGGCGGGGGTGGTCAGGGCAGGAAGCGTCCGCGGCCGCTGGCGAGGAACTCCGCGCGCAGCGCCGCCTTGTCCTCGTCGGTCATCAGGACGTACCCGGGCTCTCCGCGTCCCCGCCGGTGGTAGACGGGGTCGTCCACGCGCCAGCCCTCGACCTGCATCTCCTTCTTGCGGAGCTTGCCCGAACCGGTGGTGGGCAGGGCGTGGGAGACGCGGACGTAGCGTGGTGCGCCCTTGGTGCCCAGATCGCGCTGGCCGGCGAGGAACTCGGGCAGCCGCAGTTCCTCGAAGCGCTTGCCCTCGGGCAGTTCGACGGCGGCCATGACCTGGTCGCCGGAGCGGGGGTCGGGGACGCCGAAGACCGCGGCGGCGACGATGTCGGGGTGCCGGCGCAGGACGCGTTCGGTCAGCAGGGCGGAGGTGTTCTCCCCGTCGACGCGGATCCAGTCCCCGCTGCGTCCGGCGAAGTAGAAGTACCCGGCCTCGTCGACGTATCCGAGGTCGCCGGTCCAGTACCAGCCGTGGTGGACGCGTTCGGCGTTGGCGGCCTCGTTCTTGTAGTAGCCCTCGAAGCGGGCGGCTCCCCCGGTGTCGACGATCTCCCCGATGGCCTCCTCGGGGTTGCGCACCCGGCCGTGCTCGTCGAGGCGCGCGGGCGGGCAGGTCTCGCGGGTCTCGGCGCTGACGATCCGCACCCCCTCGCGCGCGGGCCTGCCGAGTGCGGTGGGCGGCCCGCCGGGCACCCGCTTGAGCATGCCGGCGCCCTCGCTGGAGCCGTAGCCCTCGATCAGGCGGCAGCCGAAGCGGCGCAGGAACGCGGCCTGGTCCTCGGGTGACGCCTCGGTGCCGAAGGCGTGGGTGAGCCGGTTGTCTCCGTCGTCGTCCCGCTCCGGGCGGGCCAGGACGTAGGCGATGGCCTTGCCGACGTAGGTGAAGAAGGTGGCGCCGAAGTACCGTACGTCCGGCAGGAAGCCGGAGGCGGAGAACTTCGGGGTGAGGGCGACGGTGGCTCCGGCCGCGAGGGCCGGGGCCCACAGGGCCATCAGCGCGTTGCCGTGGAACAGCGGCATCGGGCAGTAGCAGACGTCGTCGGCGCCGACCTCGTACTTGGCGGAGTTGCCGTGTCCGAGGGCGGCCAGCCGGCCCTGTGAGCAGATCGCCGCCTTCGAGGCGCCGGTGGTGCCGGAGGTGAACAGCAGCAGCATGCGGGTGGCGGCGGTGACCCCGGGGTCGTGGACGGGCTCGGCCGCCGCGTGCGCGGCCAGCGCCTCGTCGTAGGCCGGTTCGTCCACGATCAGGTACCGCTCCGGCGGGACGCCGAGGTCGAGCCCGTCGAGGAGCTCCAGCCCGGCCCGGTCGGTGATGATCAACTGGCAGTCGGTGTGGCGTACTTCCCGCTCCAGGTAGCTGCCGCGCCGGGTGGGGTTGATGCCGACGACGGACGCGCCGGCGAGGGCGGCGCCGCCGAGCCAGAAGACGTACTCGGGCACGTTGTCGAGGAGGACGCCGATGTGGAACGGGCCGTCGGTGCGCAGCGCACGCGCCAGGGAGGCGCGGACCGCGCTCTCGTGGACGACCTCGTCCCAGGTCCAGTCCCGCTGCCTGGTGCGCAGGCCGGGGCGGCCGTCGCCCTTGCGGGCGAGGAGCAGGCCGGCGATGGTGTCGGGTGCCAACGTCGTCCCTCTCAACCGGTGATGGGCGTCTTGCCGGCGGCGGTGCGCCGGCCGGGCGACTCGACGAGTACGCAACGGGTGCCGCCGTAGATGGTGACGAAGCACTTGTTGCAGTGGATGCAGAGCGAGGGGGTGTCCGCGTCGGCCCGGATGCGGTTGATCAGGTCGGGCTCGCGCAGCAGGGCGCGGCCCATGGCGACGAACTGGAACCCCTCCTTCATGGCCAGGTCCATGCTCGGCCGGCCGGTGATCCCGCCCAGCAGGATCAGCGGCATGTCGACGGCGGAGCGGATCTGCCGGGCCTGGTCGAGGAGGTAGGCGTCCTCGTACGGGTAGCTGTGCAGCACCTTCTTGCCGACGAGCTTGATACCGGTCTTCATCGGCTCGGGCATGATCTGCGCGAACTCGTGCAGCGGCGCGTCACCGCGGAAGAGGTACATGGGGTTGAGCAGGGAGCTGCCCACGGTCAGCTCCAGGGCGTCGAGGCAGCCGTCGCTCTCCAGGAGGCGTGCGACGGGGATGGCCTCGTCGAGCCAGAAGCCACCGGGCACGCCGTCGTCCATGTTGAGCTTGGCGATGACGGCGATCCGGTCGCCGACCGCCTCGCGGACGGCCCGCACGATCTCGCGCGGGAAGCGGAACCGGTTCTCCAGGCTGCCGCCGTACTCGTCCTTGCGGTGGTTGACGCGCGGGCTGAGGAAGGAGCTCGCGAGGTAGTTGTGGCCCAGGTGGATCTCGACGCAGTCGAAGCCCGCCTCGACGGCCATGGCGGCGGCGTCGGCGTGGTTGCGGACGATGCGCTCGAGGTCGGCCCGGGACGCCTCCTTGGCGAAGCTGAGGGTCGTCTTGTGGAAGTGCCGGCTGGGCGAGAGCGCGGGAAGCCTGTTGGACTTCGGATTGGCCACCGGGCCGGCGTGGCCGATCTGGGCGGAGACGGCCGCGCCTTCGGCGTGCACGGCGTCGGTCAGCTTGCGCAGTCCGGGCAGCGCCTCGGGCCGCCACAGCATCTGGTGCCGGTCGGTCCTGCCCTCCGGAGCCACCGCGCAGTAGGCGACGGTGGTCATGCCGACCCCGCCCTGCGCGTACCGGACGTGGAAGTCGATCAGGTCCTGGGTGACCAGGCTGTCACGGCTCATCCCCTCGTACGTCGCCGCCTTGACGACGCGGTTGCGCAGGGTGATGGGGCCGAGTGTCGCGGGGGCCAGGACGTCCGGCGTTCCGGGCGGCTGGTGCGATGTCTGAGTCAAGGGGGAACCTCCGTCCGCGCACCCGTCGTGGTGGCGGTCGCGACGTTATTCAGGGACGGGCCGACGGGCCGGGGCCGTCCCGCTGACCGGGAGGGACGGACGAGGCCGGTCCCGCCGGCCCTTGTCGGTCCCGTCAGTCGAAGTTGGCCTGGCCGCCGTCCAGGGGAACGGTGGCGCCGGTGAGATAGCGGGCGTCCGGTCCGCAGAGCATCGCCACGGCCCGGCCGATGTCCGTCTCGCAGTCGCCGACGCGGCGCAGCGGTACGGAGGCGCGGAACTCCTCGGCCTCCTCGGGGTTGGCCTCGGCCCAGCGCACGTACCCGGGCGACGCCGCGTAGGGGGCGACCGCGTTCACGCGGATGCCGTCGGGCCCCCATTCGTTCGCGGCGGTACGGGTCAGGGAGCGCACGGCGGTCTTGGCGGCCGCGTAGGCGCCGTAGGTGCTCAGGTCCCAGCGGACCATGGCGGAGGTGACCAGGTTGATGACGACGCCTTCGCCGGAGCGCTTCAGATGGGGGTGGCAGGCCTTCATGAACGCGAAGGCGGCGAAGGGGCCGCTGCGGAATCCCCGCTGGAAGTCGGCGTCGCTCAGTGACAGCAGCGGGCCGTAGGCACCGTCGTAGACGTTGTTGACGAGGACGTCGATACGTCCGAACCGCTCGGCGATCCGCTCCACCAGGGACGGGATGCGTTCGGTGTCCAGCACGTCGAAGGTGAACGGTTCGGCCCATGCGCCGCGGGCCCGCAGCAGCGCGCAGGTGGCCTCCAGCTTCTCCGGTGTCCGGCCGAGGACCGCGAGCGACGCCCCCTCGGTGGCCAGGGCGAGGGCGATGCCCTGGCCCACCCCCTGGCCCGCTCCGGTGACGACCGCGACCCTGCCTCGAAGGTGTCCCACCGCTTCTCCTGTCCCGGGTGTCTCGTGTCTCGTGTCTCGTGGGTGTCTCGTGTGTGTCTTCGTGTGCCGTGCCGGTCGGTCCGGCACCCGGGTCGCTCATGTTCCGGGCGGAGCGGAGCACCCTGGGACGTGTGTCCCACTGAGTGGCAGGCCGGCCGCCGGCGGATCGGCCCGTCCCGGTGACCGGGAGCCGCGCTTCCCACCGGGGGCCCGCGAGGAACCATGACGCGCACATCGACCACTCGGAGAGAGGGAGGCACATGAGCGCGACGGCGGACCACCAGGAGACGGTGCCGGAGATCGTGCGGCGGCTGACGGGCCCCGGTGGCGCCTTCGAGCTGGTCCGGGAGGACGTGCTCGGAGCTCGCATCCAGGTGTTCGCACGCCGGGAGAGGTCGCTGGCGGACGTGGTGGCCGCATCCGTGCGGCACGGCGACCGCGACTACATCGTGACCGAGGACCGGCGGATCTCGTTCGCCGGGCACGCGCGTCAGGTGGCCTCCCTGGCCCGGGCCCTGGAGGAGGAGTACGGCGTCGGCAAGGGCGACCGGGTGGCGCTGCTGGCGGCGAACACCCCGGAGTGGATCGTCGCGTTCTGGGCGACGGTCTCGCTCGGCGCCATCGCCGTCGGCTACAACGCCTGGTGGACGGCGCCCGAGATCGCCTACGGCATCGAGCACACCCGGCCCACCGTGGTGCTGGCCGACGCCAAGCGGGCCGCCTCGGTGGACGGCTCGCGCGTGCCGGTGCTGACGTTCGAGAAGGACGTCCCCGATCTGCTGCGGCGGTACCCGGACGCGCCGCTGCCGAAGCCGGAGATCGACGAGGACGATCCCGCGGTCATCATGTACACGAGCGGTACCTCGGGCCGGCCCAAGGGGGCGGTGCACACGCACCGCAACCTGCTGGCCGTCATCGACTACCTGCGCTTCAACAACGCACTGGCCGCGGAGCTGGGCGACCCGACCGCCCCCGAGGACCGGCGGCACCTGCTGGCGCTGCCCCTCTTCCACATCGCGGCACTGCACAACCTCGCGGTCCCCCGGCTCGTGGACGGGGGCACCGTGGTGATGTACCAGGGCCGCTTCGAGGTGGACCGGGTGCTGCGGCTGATCGGGCGGGAGCGGGTCACCAACTGGGGCGCGGTGCCGACGATGGCGCACCGGCTGATCGAGCACGGCGACCTCAGCGGCTACGACCTGTCGTCCCTGACGTCTTTCGCGCTGGCGTCGGCCCCCTCCACCCCGGCCTTCCACGAGCGGCTGCGCGCGGTGCTGCCGGTGGCCCGGCAGGCGCTCGCCAACAGCTACGGGCTCACCGAGTGCTGCACCGGCGCGGCCGTGGCCACCCCGGCCGATCTCGCCGCGGCGCCGGACAGTCTGGGCCGCCCGGTGGTGTCGGTGGAGCTGGAGGTGCGCGACCCGGCCGGCCGGCCGCTGCCGGAGGGCGAGGAGGGCGAGATCTGCCTCCGCAGCCCGTATGTGATGCTCGGCTACTGGGAGGACCCGGAGGCCACCGCCCGGGCCGTCCGGGCGGACCGCTGGCTGCACACCGGGGACATCGGGATGGTGCGGGACGGCCGGCTGCGGCTCACCAGCAGGCGTTCGGACCTGATCCTGCGCGGCGGCGAGAACGTGTACCCGGCGGAGATCGAGAGCGTCCTGTCCGACCACCCGGAGGTGCGGGAGTGCCTGGTGATCGGGGTGCCCCACCCGGATCTGGGCCAGGAGGTGGCGGCGGTGGTCGTCACCGACGCGGACTCCTCCGTCACCCAGGAGTCCCTGGCCGGCTTCCTGCGCGCACGTCTGGCGTACTACAAGGTGCCGTCACGGTGGCGGGTCACCGCGGAGAGCCTGCCGCGGAACGCCACCGGAAAGGTGATCCGGCGCGAGGTGCGCGTCTGACGGCGGCCTTCTCCACTCCCCCGGCCCGGACCCGTGGAGACACGGGTCCGGGCCGCCGCGATGTCCCGGACGTCCCGGGCACCGGGTCCCGGTCACCTCCGGCGGGTCGGCCGGCCCCAGTGGCCGAACCGCGTGTATCCACCCGGCCGAGGCGAGGCCCCGGGGCGGAGGAGTTCCTCCGGCCCGGGGCCCGGCTGTGCTGTCGGGTCGGCCGTGGGGTGGCCGGGTGCGTGTCCGTGGGTCAGCTGGGGCGGGGCAGTTGTCTGGCGATGAACAGTCCCTCGGCCGTCACGCATTCGCGGCCGCCGGCCGTGATCGAGCCGATCGCCCGGATCTTCCTGCCGTCCGCGGAGACCTGGCGGCCGGTGACCGTCAGGGGCTCGAACAGCGGGGTGGGGCGCAGGTAGCGCAGGGTGAGTTCGGCGGTCATCCCCGACAGGCCCGCCCAGTGGTTGGCCACGCCGAGGGTGTGGTCGAGCAGCAGCGCCGACACGCCGCCGTGCACGCAGCGGGGCGGGCCCTGATAGGGGAGGCCGAGGGTGACGGTGCCCTGGACCGAGCCATCGTCCCGGCCGGTGAGCTCCAGCGGCGGGGCGAGGGCGTTCTCGGGGCCGGTGACCGGGTCGTGCCGGGTGATGCCGGTGCCCTGCCACATGACGACCAGGCGGTCCTCCAGGCCGGGAGCCCGCTCGGTGAGCTGGTCGGCGAGGGCGTCGAGCTGCTTGGTCACCTGCGCCATGTCGGTGTCCGGGTGGTCGCCGACCCGGAGCAGGGCGTCGATCAGCCGGCGCGCGGCGGCGGCCGCCGCGTCGACGCCCTCGTCGCGGACGGCGGAGACCAGCCTGTCCGGTCGTGCCACGGCCTCGCGGGACACGGTGGTGGGGTGTTCGGCGGTCATGCGGTGATCCTCGCCGTCGCGTGGGTGAGTACCGGGGCGTCGTCGCGTTCCGGGCAGGTGGCGTGCAGCAGGAGGCGGTCGCCGTCGCGCCATACGGCGGTGCGGACGGTCTCGCCGGGGAAGAGGACGCCCGCGAACCGTACGGAGAGTTCCGTCAGCCTGCTCGCGTCGCCGTCGAGCAGGCCGCCGACGAGGGCCTTGGCGACCAGGCCGTAAGAGGCGAGGCCGTGCAGGACGGGCCGCTCAAAACCGGCGGCCTTCGCGAACTCCGGGTCGGCGTGCAGGGGGTTGAGGTCGCCGTTGAGCCGGTAGAGCAGCGCCTGCTGCGGGCTGGTCAGGGTGTCGAGCACGGTGTCGGGGGCGCGGTCGGGCGCGTTCCACTCGGCCTGCGGTCCCGGCTCTCCACCGAAGCCGCCGGCACCGCGGGCCCAGATCTGCATCCTGCTGGTCCACAGCGGCCCGCCGTCCGGCCCGGTCGCCGTGGTCTCCCGTACGACGACGGCCGCCTTGCCCTTGTCCCACACCTCGGCGACGCGGGAGGAGACGGTGGCCGTGCCTGCTGCCGGGAGGGGGCGGTGGACGCTCAGCTCCTGACCGGCGTGGAGGATGCGGCGCAGGTCGATCTCGATGCCGGGCAGTTCGAAGGACGGGTCCGGGTCGGTGCCCGAGGAGATGCCGGTGCCGGCGACCATCGCGAAGGTGGGCAGCACCGTCAGGCCGCGTTCGTAGGTGAGGCCGGGTTCCGGTCCCGCGGCGGCGTCGGCGCCCGCGCCGAGGCTGAGGTGGTACAGCAGCACGTCCCGGGTGGTCCAGGAGATCTCCTGGACGACGGGGGGCGCGCCGAGCGCCTTGTCACGGTCGATCGTCATGCGCGGGCCTTCTGCTCGGTGGTCCGGTGGGCGGGCTCGGGGTCGCGGGGCAGCCCCAGGATGCGTTCGGCGATGATGTTCAGCTGGACTTCGGTCGTACCGCCCGCGATGGACATGCAGCGGGAGTTGAGGAACCACCAGGTGGGGTCCTGGCGGGGGCCCTCGCCGGTGAGGGAGGCGTCGCCCAGCCAGTCCATGGCGGTCTCCCACACCTGCTGGAGGTGTTCCACTCCGGTCAGTTTGGCGATGCTGGCCTCCGCGCCGGGCTGCTGGCCGGAGACCGAGCGCAGCGTGGTGCGCAGGCCCAGCAGTCCGCCGGACTGGGCGTCGCAGAGGATGGAGCCGAGGGTGGTGAGCCGTTCGTCGTCCATGTCCTCGGGTGCCGCGGCCGCGATGGCGAGCAGGGCCTCGCCGCCCGAGCCGAGCGAGGAGTCGTGGGAGAGGGCGACGCGTTCGTTGGCCAGGGTGGTGCGGCTGAGCCGCCAGCCGTCGCCGGGGGCGCCCACGAGCAGGTCGTCGGGGACGAACACGTCGTCGAGGAACACCTCGTTGAACTCCGCCTCGCCGGTGATCTGCCGCAGCGGGCGGATGTCGATGCCGGGGGTGCTCATGTCGAGCAGGAAGTACGAGATCCCCTTGTGCTTGGGCGCGCCGGGGTCGGTGCGGGCGAGCAGGATGCCCCAGTCGGCGTCGTGGGCCCCGGAGGTCCACACCTTCTGCCCGGTGATCCGCCAGCCGCCGTCGGTCCTGACCGCGCGGGTGGAGAGTCCGGCCAGGTCGGAACCGGCGCCGGGCTCGCTGAAGAGCTGGCACCAGGTGATCTCGCCGCGCAGGCTGGGCCGCAGGAACCTCTCGCGCTGGGCGTCGTCGCCGTGGGCGACGAGGGTGGGCACCACCCAGCCGCCGATGACCATGTCCACGGGCTCGAGGCCGGCCGCGCGCATCTCCTCGGCGATGACGAGCTGCGTGACGGCGTCGGCACCCTTGCCCCAGGGGACGGGCAGGTGCGGGGCGGTGTAGCCGCGGTCGGCGAGGAAGGCGGGCCGTTCGGCGGCCTCGACGGCGCCGGCGGCGGCGAGTTCGGCGCGGATCTCCTCGCGTACGGCCTGGGCGGCGGGCGGCAGTTCGACGCCGAGACGGCGGCGGGCGCCGTCCAGGGTGAGCCGGGCGACCCGGCGGCGCCACCATGCGGAGGGGCCGAGCGCGATGCGCAGGGTCTGGGCCCGGCGCAGGTAGAGGTGAGCGTCGTGCTCCCAGGTGAAGCCGATGCCGCCGAGGACCTGGATGCAGTCCTTGGCAGTGGCGAAGCCCGCGTCGACGCCGGTGGCGGCGGCGACGGCGGCGGCCAGCGACGCCTCGCGAGGGTCGTCGACGGCGCCGGGTTCGGCGGCACGGGCCGCGTCCCAGGCGCAGGCGCGGGCCTGCTCGGCGTGCGCGAGCATCCGTGCGCAGCGGTGTTTGACGCCCTGGAACTGGCCGATGGGGCGGCCGAACTGCTCCCGTACGCGGGCATGGTCGGCGGCGGTGGTGACGGCCCGGTCGGCGAGGCCGGAGGCCTCCGCGGCGAACAGGGTCGCGGCCAGGTCGAGCGGCAGCCGGGAGTCGACGGTCAGGACGTCGCCGGCCGGTACCGTCACCGCCTCGGCGCGCACCAGGGACGAACGGCGGGTCAGGTCGTGGCCGCGCTGGTGGGTGGTCTCCACCGCGGCCCGCGGCAGCACGACCCACGCGGTGGCGTCGCCGTCCGCGGCCGGCAGCACGAACAGGTCGGCGGTGTGACCGCCGATCACCATGCCGGACTCGCCGGTCAGGGCGAGGGCCCCGTCGTCCCCGCGGGTCAGGGTGAGGGTGCCGGGTCGCAGCCCGACGGCGCCGACGATGGTGCCGTCCGCGAGCCCCGGCAGGTAGGTGGGGTGAGCGGCCCGGCTCAGGACCGCCGCGGCGAGCGTGCTCGGCAGGAACGGGCCGGGAGCCACGGCCCGCCCCAACTCCTCTACTACGACGGCGAGTTCGACCAGCCCGTAGCCGGCACCGCCGACCTCCTCGGGCAGGTGGAGGCCGAGCAGGCCCTGGTCGGCGAGCGCCCGCCAGTACGGCGGGAGGGTCTCCTCCTCGGTGTCGACCGCCTTGCGGACGACGTCCGCGGTGAGGTGGCGGCCGGTGAAGGCGCGCACGGAGTCGCGCAGGTCGCGGTGTTCCTCGGTCAGCCCGATGGTCATGGTGCCTCAGATCCGTTCGATGATCGTCGCCGTCGAGTGCGCGCCGCCGGCGCACATGGTGATCAGCGCGGTGGACTTGTCGGCACGCTCCATCTCGTACAGCGCCTGGGTGATCAGCCGGGCGCCGGTGGAGCCCACCGCGTGGCCGAGCGCGATGGCGCCGCCGTTGACGTTGACCTTGTCCATGTCGGCCTTGTGGACCTGGGCCCAGGACAGCACCACGGAGGCGAACGCCTCGTTGATCTCGACGAGGTCGATGTCGTCCAGGGTCATCCCGGCCCGGTCCAGCACCTCGCGGGTGGCCTCGACGGGGCCGTCGAGGTGGTAGTAGGGGTCGGCGCCGACCATGGTGGAGGCGACGATCCGGGCGCGGCCGCGCAGTCCGAGGCGGGCGGCGCGCTCCCGGCTCATCAGCAGGACGGCGGCGGCGCCGTCGCTGATCTGGGAGGAGTTTCCCGCGGTGTGGATGCCGTCGGGGACGACCGGCTGGAGCGCGGCGAGTCCCTCGGCGGTGGTGTCCCTGAGGCCCTGGTCGCGGGAGACGACGGCGCGTTCACCGGTGGGGCCCTCCTTGGTCATCACCGGGGCGTCGACGTCGAGGATCTGCCCCGCGAAGCGGCCCTCGGCCCAGGCGCGGGCCGCCTTCTGCTGGGAGGCGAGCCCGAGGGCGTCGACGTCGGCGCGGGTGATGCCGCGCTTGCGCGCGATCCGCTCGGCGGCGGTGAACTGGTCGGGCATGTCCAGCGACCAGTCGGCCGGTACGGGGACGCCGGTCCCCGGGGTCTGCGCCTGGCCGAGGAAGACCCGGCTCATCGACTCCACGCCGCAGCCGATGCCCACGTCGACGGTGCCCGCGCTGATCAGTCCGTGGATCAGGTGCACGGCCTGCTGCGAGGAGCCGCAGGCGCAGTCGATCGAGGTACAGGCGGTGGTGTACGGCAGGCCGCTGTGGAGCCAGGCGGTGCGGGTGACGTTGTTGGACTGCTCACCCGCCTGGGTGACACAGCCGCCGATGACCTGCTCCACGGCGTCCGGAGCGAGGCCCGCCCGTTCCAGCAGGCCCTTCTGGGTCAGGCCCAGCAGTTCGGCCGGGTGCAGCCCGGACAGGACCCCGCGGCGCCGGCCGACCGGTGTGCGCGCGGCTTCGACAATGACGGCCTCGGCCATGGTTCTCCGTAGGTGTGAGGCGGCCCGTGAGGGCCGGGGACGATTGCGTCCCACCAGAACTAGAATTCATTCTGGTCAGACGCAAGCGGACGTCCCACTCAGTGGGTTGCGCGGCGTCCTCCGGCCCGCCCCACCCACGGTGTTCCGGGCGGCTCAGATCCGGTCGGGCCCGCGCAGAACCACCTCGGCGCCTCCGTCCACGTACAGCACCTGACCGGTCACATGGGTGTTCTCCTCGCTGGTCAGCCAGCGCAGGGCCCTGGCGATCACCTCGGGCTCGGCGTGGCCGTGCAGCGGCATGGGTACGGCCTGCGCGACGATCCTGCGCTGCTCCTCCGTCCTGGCGACGGCGGCGTGCATCGGGGTGAGCACGACGCCGGGGCCGACGGCGTTCAGCGGGATCCCCGCACCGGCCCACTCGTCGGTGACGCTGGTCCGGCGCAGCCAGCGGGCCAGGGCCGTCTTGGAGGCCGGGTAGAGGGCGCCGCCCTGGCCCCGCTCGGCGAGGGCGGCAGCCGCCGCGAGCGCCGCCGGCTCGTCACCGGCGAGGCAGGCCTCGACGACCTCGGGCGCCACGGACTTGGTCCCGACGATGGAACCGACGAACGCGGCACGGGGCGCCTCGGCGCGCGCCAGGGCCGGCCTGAGGCCCTGGAGCAGTTCGGTGACGCCGAAGTAGTTGACCGCGATCGTGGCGGGCA
This sequence comes from Streptomyces sp. H51, assembly GCF_035656535.1. Classification (NCBI taxonomy): domain Bacteria; kingdom Bacillati; phylum Actinomycetota; class Actinomycetes; order Kitasatosporales; family Streptomycetaceae; genus Streptomyces; species Streptomyces sp. H51. Next base: position 31,855 of record NZ_JAYMHD010000022.1, on the reverse strand, counting down.
CCTGCGCCGAGATGCCGGCGCAGGCGATCACCGCGTCGAGGACCCCCTCGGAACGTTCGAGAACGGCGCGGACGGCTTCCTGCCGGCCCGCGGGGGTGCCGAGGTCGGCACAGACCTCGGCGTCCTTCAGGTCGACGCCGATCACGTCGTCGCCCTGCGCCCGGAGCATGTCGGCGAGCGCCTTGCCGATGCCGGAGGCGGCTCCGGTGACGGCGACCCGGCGCCGTGCGGGTGAGCTGGTGGTCATGGTTCTTCTTCCCTTCGGTCGTCGGACGTGTGCCTCTCACTCCGGCATACGTCCTCTTGCTGACGCACGCCCACCGGTCGGGCGCACGCCCTCGTCGCCGGGAGCGCGCTCCGCCGTCGGACACGCGCCCCCGGGCGCGTGTTCCGCGGCCGGGCGCGCGGTCACGCCGCCGTCCGCTCGGCCCGGCGTCTCCCGCGCTCACCGTCGCCGCACGCGCCCCGGCCCCGGACCAGGGCGCGGTCCGGGGCCGATGTCAGATGTGGGAGCCGCCGTCGGCCCGGATCTCGGCGCCCGTGAGGTAGCCGGCGTCCGGGGAGGCCGCGAAGGCGATGACGCCCGCGATCTGCTCCGGGTCTCCCGCGCCGAACGGAGCGCGGATGCGCTGGTAGTAGCTGGTGTCGAGGTCCGCCGGGAGCATGTCGGGCCGCGCGGTCAGGGGTGTGGCCACGGTGCCGGGCGAGACCGGGACGACCCGGATGCGTCGGTGCGCCACCTCCGCCGCCAGGGACAGGGAGAACGCCAGCACCGCCCCCTTGGAGGCGGAGTAGGCGCTCATGTACGGGTTCCCGTGGGTCGCGGAGGACGAGGCCACGTTGACGATGGCGCCCCTGCCGTCGGGCAGGTGGCGCAGCGCCTCACGGCAGAACAGGGCCGTACCGACGGCGTTGACCGAGAACAGGTGGCGCAGGTCCTCGGCGGTCAGCCGGTCGATGGGCGTGGTGCGGTGCACGCCCGCGACGTTGACCAGGACGTCGATGCCGCCCAGTTCCCGGGCGGCACACGCCACGGCGTCCACGACCGCCGTCTCGTCCGACACATCGGCGACGTGGGTGCGGATCTCGCCGGTCCCCGGGGGGAGACGGTCCGCCGTCTCCCGGAGACCGCTCTCCGACAGGTCGACGCAGAATACGGCGGCCCCCTCGGCGGCCAGCCGGAGCGCGGTGGCGCGGCCGATGCCGGACGCGGCACCGGTGAGCAGGACGCGGGTGCCTTCGAAACGGTTCATTGCGGCCTTTCACATGAGCGTCCCGAGGGCACCGGCCCGTCGGGACCGGGAGCGTGGGAAACCGGTGATGCCGGTGATGCCGGTGATGCCGATGCCGGTGATGCCGATGCCGGTGGGTCGAGGTGTCCGCAGGTGGCCGGACACGGTCAGCTCACCGTCGCGCGTGCGGCCGCCCGGCCCGCCCTGCGGCCGAAGAAGGTGCCGTCCCCCAGCGAAGTGCCACTGATGTAGCCCTCCCCGTGGATGCCGGAAGCGGCCCGGCCCGCCGCGTACAGGCCCGGGACGGGCGTGCCCGAGACGTCCAGCACGGCGCCGTCGACGGTGGTGCGCAGTCCGCCCAGGGTGAACCCGGCGGCGCCCGTCCCGGCCCCCGCGCTCTCCCGGTCGCCGGTGCCGAAGCCGAGCCGTGGGTCGAGCGCCGCGAAGGGCGGTTCCAGCGGGCGCAGCCATGCGGCGTTCTTGTGGAAGTACGGGTCCTCTCCCCGCTCGGCGTGGGTGTTGTACGTGCCGACGGTGGACTCCAGCGCGCCGGGGGGCATGCCGAGTTCCCGTTCCAGGCCGGCCAGGCTCTCCTCGGCGAACCGGGGCACCACACCCCAGCGTTCGGCCTCGGGTACGGCCTCGTAGCCCTCCTGGTCGACGATCACCCAGCAGGGGCCCGGCTGGTTGCGTACCGCGGCCGCGCTGAACAGGCCGGGGTAGACGTCCTCGTTGATGAAGCGCCGGCCGTGGGCGTCGACCAGCATGCCGCGTACGGCCATGGCGGGCAGCGCGGTCATGGCGATCTCCACCGAGGCCATCCGCCGGGTCGCCGCGCCGACCGCGCAGGCCATCCGGATGCCGCTGCCGTCGTCCAGCCCGTCGCTGACCTTGCCGAGGCCGAGCAGGGCGGGCGCGTGGTCGGCGAGCATCTCCTCGTTGTCGACGAAACCGCCGGTGGTCAGCACGACGCCGCGGCGGGCGCGGAAGGCCAGCTCCTGTCCGTAGCCGCGGGCGGTGACACCGACGATCCGGCCGTCGTCGCCGGTGATCAGGGCGGTGGCCAGGGTGTCGGCGCGGGTGGAGGCACCGGCCGCGCGGGCGGCGGCGACCAGCTTCTCCATCAGCAGCCCGCCGCCGAAGTGCCCGACGGCGGGGCGGTGACCGCGCGGCACGGGCCGGGCGAGGGTGTCGTAGGGCCAGGCGTTCTCGCCCAGCCACATCAGGCCGTCGTCGGTGGACGGCATCCAGGTCGGGGCGTCCCACAGGGTGTGCCGGAAGGGGACACCCCGGTCGACGAACCACTGGAAGTGCTCGGTGCTGCCCTCGCAGTAGGCGCGCAGTTTCTCCTCGTCGGCGTGCGGTCCGAGGGCCGCCGACAGGTAGGCGAACATGTCCTCGACGGTGTCCTCGAAGCCGCAGGCGGCCTGTACGGGGGTGCCGCCGCCGAGGTACAGCTCACCGCCGGAGAGCGCCGAGGAGCCGCCAGGCCCTCCGGCACGTTCCAGCACCAGCACCTCCGCGCCCGCCGAGGCCGCCTCGAACGCCGCCGCGGCGCCCGCGCACCCGAAGCCGACGACGAGGACGTCGGCCTCGTCGTCGTACCGGGTGACGGACGCGGCGCGGACGGGGGTGACCGGCCGGGGCGGGGTCATGCGCCCTTCTCGGAGTGCTCGGACTTCTCGGGCGCCGAGAACGCCGCGAGCGGCTCCGAGCCCGACCAGTCGTGGCCCCAGTAGCTGTCGGCGGTGATCTCCTCGGCCGTGTAGTGGCTCTCGTCGACGAGCAGGCCGTCGGTGCCGTACTCCAGGTCCCAGCCGCCCGGGGCGCGGACGTAGAAGGAGACCATCTTGTCGTTGGTGTGGCGGCCCAGGGTGGAGGAGAGCGGGAAGCCGTGGCGGTTGACGTTGTCCAGGGCGCGGCCCACCGCGTCCAGGGTGTCGACCTCGACCATGAGGTGGACCAGGCCCGGGGCCTCGCCGTGCGGTGCCGGGCACAGGGCCAGGCTGTGGTGGCGCTGGTTGACGCCCAGGAAGCGCACCCGGCGCGGCGGCGTGTCCGGGGACTGGACGCTCAGCTTGACCGCGCCGCGCGGCAGGAAGCCGAGGACCTGCGTGTAGAAGGCGACGGTCTCGTCCATGCGGGTGGTGGGCAGGACGACATGGCCCATGCCCTGGGCGCCGGTGACGAAGCGCTGGCCGAGGCCGGTGAGGACCGGGCTGTGGTCGAGGACCGGTCCGAAGAACACCTCGACGCGCATGCCCGCGGGGTCGTCGAAGGCGATGGCCCGCTCCACCCCCAGTTCGCCGGCCTCCCGCCAGGTGAGTTCCTCGACCGGGACGCCGGACGCCTCGACGGCGCGGGCGACCTCGTCCAGCGCGAACTGGTCGCGCACCTCCCAGCCGACGGCCTCGGCCCGGTCGGTGTCGCCGGGCAGGACGGCGAGCCGGGCCCGGCGCTCGTCCATCCTGAGGTAGAGGCCGTCCGGGTCGGGCCCGGAGCCCTCAGCGAAACCGAGCGCGTCGACGGTGAGTTCACGCCAGCGGGCGACGTCCCGGGTCCTGACCCGGAGATAGCCGAGTCCTCGGATGTGCGTCATGTACTTCCTCCAGTCCTTCCAGCCTGCGGCCGTCCCGTCGGGGTCAGATCATCGAGCGCATCGGCCCCTGCGGGGGCTCCACACCGATGTCGGTCAGCGCCGCCACGTGGAAGACCGATCCGGTGACGTGGATGGCGTGGGCGAGGCCGGTGTGGGCGTCGCGCCAGAAACGCTGGATGGGGTTGCTCACCCGCATCGCGTTGCCGCCGGAGCGGGCGACGATCTCGTCGACCGCGCGGACGGCCCGCCAGGCGGCACGGGCCTGGGTGCGGCGGCCGACGGCCCGCCGCTCGAAGCCGACCCGCTCACCGGCCGCGACCACGTCGTACAGGCTGCTGATGTTGTCCAGCAGGGCGGCACGGGAGGCGGCGATCTCGGCGGCGGCCTCGCTGACCGCGTACAGGACGTACGGGTCGTCGCGGACGGCGGTGCCGGTGATCTGGACGCGGTCGCGCTGGTAGGCCAGGTGGTGGGCGAGGGCGCCCTCGCAGATGCCGATGACGGCCGAGGTGATGCCGAGCGGGAAGGCCGCGGAGAACGGCAGCCGGTACATCGGATTGGCCAGGCCGGCTTCCTCGGCGAGGCTGCCGTCGACGACCCTCTGGTAGTCGATGACCCGGTGGTCCGGCACGAAGGCGTCCTTGACGATGACGTCCTTGCTGCCGGTGCCGCGCAGGCCGACCACGTCCCAGGAGTCGGCGACGATCTCGTAGTCGGAGCGGGGCAGGATCACGTGCGCGGAGCGCGGCGGGTTGAGCCGTTCGCCCTTCTCGTCGGCGAGGAAGGCGCCGAGGAAGATCCAGTCGCAGTGGTCGGTGCCGGACGAGAACTGCCAGTGGCCGTTGAAGACATAACCGCCGTCGACGGGACGCAGCAGGCCCATCGGGGCGTACGGGGAGGCGATCCAGGTGTCGGGGTCCTCGCCCCAGACCTCCTCCTGCACCCGGGGGTCGGCCATCGCCATCTCCCACGGGTGGACGCCGACGACGCCGGAGACCCAGCCGGTCGAGCCGTCGCAGGACGCGATCTCCATGACGGTCTCGGCGAACTCCCGCGGGTGCAGTTCGAGGCCGCCGTACTTCTTCGGCTGGAGCATCCGGACGGCACCGGTCTCCCGCAGCACCTTGGCCGCCTGATCGTCCAGCCGGCCCAGCGACTCGTTCGCGGGCCCCAGGGCGCGGATCTCCTCCGCGCGTTCGACGACGGCGTCGAGTACCGGATTGGCCATGGCTGCTCTCACTTCCCCGCGGGCGTCGGCCCGGACGTGTTCTTGGCCGCGGCGGCTCGCTCGGCGAGCCCCACGGCGATCTCGATGAGCTGGTCCTCCTGGCCGCCGACGAGCTTGCGGCGCCCGGCTTCCAGGAGGAGTTCGGTGCCGGAGACGCCGTACTTGGCGGCCTGCCGGCCGGCGTGCGCGAGGAAGCTCGAGTAGACGCCCGCGTAGCCCATGGTCAGCGACATCCGGTCGAGCAGGCGGTCGCCGCCCATGATGGGCAGCACGACGTCCTCGGCGGCGTCGATGATCTTCGGAGTGTCGATGCCGGTGCGGATGCCGAGCTTCTCGGCGACGGCCACGAACGCCTCGACGGGCGTGTTGCCCGCGCCCGCGCCGAAGCGGCGGGTGGAGCCGTCGATCTGCAGGGCGCCGGCGCGTACGGCGTACACCGAGTTGGCGACGCCGAGTCCCAGGTTCTCGTGGCCGTGGAAGCCGACCTGGGCGTCGTCGCCGAGTTCCGCGACGAGCGCGGCGACCCGGTCGCCGACGCCCTCGAGGACGAGCGCGCCGGCGGAGTCCACGACGTAGACGCACTGGCAGCCGGCATCGGCCATGATCCGGCCCTGCCGGGCCAGGGCCTCGGGCGGGGTGCTGTGCGCCATCATCAGGAAGCCGACGGTCTCCAGGCCCAGTTCGCGGGCCAGGCCGAAGTGCTGGACGGAGATGTCGGCCTCGGTGCAGTGGGTGGCGATGCGGCAGATGGAGGCGCCGTTGTCGGCGGCCTCGCGGATGTCGTCCTGGAGGCCGAGGCCGGGCAGCATCAGGAAGGCGATCTTCGCCTGCCGGGCGGTCTTCACCGCTTCCTTGATGAGTTCCTGCTCCGGGGTGCGGCTGAAGCCGTAGTTGAACGAGGACCCGCCCAGGCCGTCGCCGTGGGCGACCTCGATGACGGGGACCCCGGCGTCGTCGAGGGCGGTGACGACGGCCCGCACGTCCTCCACCGTGAACTGGTGCTGCTTCGCGTGCGAGCCGTCACGCAGCGAGGAGTCGGTGACGCGGATGTCGAGATCGGCGCTGAAGGGCATGAGTGTGGACTCCTTGGTGGTCAGCGAGCGGTGCGCCGGGCGATGATCCGCTGGGCGAAGCCCTCACCGACCTTGGTGGCGGCGGCGGTCATGATGTCGAGGTTGCCGGAGTACGGCGGCAGGAAGTCGCCCGCGCCCTCCACCTCCAGGAAGACCGCGACCCGGGCGAGGCCGCCGCTGACGGTGTCCGGTTCGTCGAACTGCGGCTCGGCACGCAGCCGGTAGCCGGGCACGTACGAGGCGACCCGGCGCGCCATTTCGTGGACGGACTCGGTGATCGCCGCGCGGTCGGCGTCGGCCGGGATGGCGCAGAAGACAGTGTCCTGCATGAGCATGGGCGGTTCGGCCGGGTTGAGGATGATGATGGCCTTGCCCCGGGTGGCGCCGCCGATGTTCTCGATGCCCCGGCCGGTGGTGAGGGTGAACTCGTCGATGTTGGCGCGGGTTCCGGGGCCGGCGGACGGCGAGGCGACGCTGGCCACGATCTCCGCGTAGGACACCTCGGTGACCCGGGAGACGGCGTGCACCATGGGGATGGTGGCCTGGCCCCCGCAGGTGATCAGGCTGACATTGGGCGCGTCCAGGTGCTCGCCGAGGTTGACGGCGGGGACGACGGCGGGGCCGAGCGCGGCGGGCGTGAGGTCGATGGCCTGGATGCCGAGTGCGGCGTACTTGGGGGCGTTGGCCTTGTGCACGTAGGCCGAGGTCGCCTCGAAGACCAGGTCGGGCCGGTCGTCCTGGGCGAGCAGCGGGTCCACTCCGTCGACGCCGACCGTCAGGCCTTCCTCGGCGGCGCGCTTGAGACCCGGGCTCTGCGGATCGATGCCGATCATCCACCGTGGCTCGATCACCTCGGACCGGAGCAGCTTGTACATCAGGTCGGTGCCGATGTTTCCGGAGCCGACGATCGCGGCGGTCGCCTTGGTCACAGTTCGAACCTCATCCGAGTCGAGGGGTCGCGGGGGTGCGGGTGCGGGCCCGCGGGGGTGCTCGGGGGCACGGGGCCGCGGGACCGCCCGGGGCGGGAGACCGCGAGGCCGTGCCCTGCGCGGGGCCGTGGTTTCCGCCCGCGGGGGCGCGGGTCGTGCTCCTTCGCGGGGTCGTGGTGCCGGGTGCCGCGGACTCGCGGACTCCCGGAGCCGCGTACTCCCGGGGTCGCGGTGTCCGCCCTCCCGGGGCGGGGCGGGGCTTGTCCCCAACGTGTCAGCGCGGGGGCCCGGCCCGCCGGGGTCCTCCCGCTGAGCGGGAGTGGTCCGGGCGGGCCGGGTCGCTCACCCGTCGTAGGTGATCCTGACCCGCTCGGTGAGCGGGAGTGCCTGGCAGGCCAGGACATAGCCGTCGGCGACGTCGCGCTCGTCGAGCACCTCGTTGTTCTCCATCGCCACCTCGCCGTGGACGAGCAGGCAGGTGCAGGCGCTGCAGTTGCCCTCCCGGCAGGAGTACGGCGCGTCCAGGCCGGCCGCGAGGAGGGCGTCCAGCAGCTTGCTCTTCGCCGGCCAGGGCACGGTCCGGACGGCGCCGTCGAGTTCCACCTCGACCTCGCCGGCCGGACCGGAGTCCTCGGCGGGTTCCTCCGGTGCGGTGAACGGGTCACCGGTCAGGGAGGTGAACCGTTCGACGCGCACCCGGTCCGCCGCCGCGCCGAGGCCGGTGAGGGTCTCGGCGGCGAGGTCCATGAAGGGGCCGGGGCCGCAGATGAACGTCTGGCGGTCGGCGTACGGCCGGGCCAGGGCGCGCAGCGCGGGTCCGGTGGGCAGGCCCTGCACCGACTCCAGCCAGTGCAGCACCGTCAGCCGGTCGCCGAACTCCTCGGCCAGCGCGACGAGTTCGTTCCGAAAGATCACCGAGCGTTCGTCACGGTTGGCGTAGAGCAGCGTGACGGACCCGGTTCCGGCGTGCAGAGCGGACTTGAGGATCGACATCACCGGGGTGATGCCGCTGCCCGCCGCGAGGAGGAAGAAGTCCTCGTCGAGCGTGTCGGGGGTGAACGTGCCCGCGGGCCGCAGGACTTCGAGTGTGCCGCCCGCCACGACGTGGTCGCAGATCCAGTTGGAGCCGTAGCCGTTCACCGTGCGCTTCACGGTGATCTTCAGCTTCTCGTCGCGCAGCGGGGAACTGCACAGCGAGTAGCAGCGGGCGGCTCCCCCCGCGCGTTCGGAGGGCACCCGGACGGTCAGGAACTGACCGGGCCGATAGCTGAACCGTTCCTTCGGTGCGTCGACCGGTTCGAGGACCAGCGAGTGGGCGTCGGAGGTCTCGCGGACCACCTCGACCACTCGGACCGTGAGAGGGGTGTCTCGCCCCATGGTTGCTCTGCCTTTCCTTGCCCGGAGCGGTCAGACCCGGCCGGAGGCCGCCCGGCCCGTCGTGTCGCCGTCCCGGTCGGCGCGGTGTGCGCCCGCGTGCCGGGCGGCGATGTAGCCGAAGACCATGGACGGGCCGATGGTGGCGCCGGGTCCCGCGTACTCGTTGGCCATCACCGACGCCGAGGTGTTGCCGGTCGCGTACAGGCCCTCGATGTGGCTGCCGTCCTCCCGCAGCACCCGGCTGTGCTCGTCGCAGAGCAGGCCGCCCTTGGTGCCGAGGTCGCCGACGTCGATGCGTACGGCGTAGTAGGGAGCCCTGTCGATCACGTCGAGGTTGGGGTTGGGCAGCGTGGGGTCGCCGTAGTAGCGGTCGTAGGCGCTGTCCCCGCGGCCGAAGTCGGTGTCCTCGCCGGTGCGGGCGAAGCCGTTGAACCGTTCGACGGTCGCGGTCAGTTCCTGCTCCGGTACACCGATGGCGCGGGCCAGTCCGGCGATGGTGTCGGCGCGGTGGACCAGGCCGGCGTCGTAGAACCCGCGGGGGAAGGGCATCCCGGGCAGCACCTGGGCGAACGGGTAGCGGGCGCGGGCCTTGGCATCCATCACGAACCAGGCCGGGACGTGCTTGCCGGCCAGCTGGTCGTGGACGAAGTTGACGTACGGCGAGGACTCGTTGGTGAAGCGCCTGCCGCCGGCGGAGACGATCAGCGACGGTGGGATGCACCGCTCGGAGACGAGGGGGATCGTCACGCCCTTGGGATGGCGCACCGACGGCATCCACCAGGCGTCGTCCATGAAGTCCACGGCCGCGCCGAGTTCCAGCCCGGCGAGGATGCCGTCGCCCACGTTCTCCCGCGCGCCGGCGCTGAAGTCCTCCTTGCCGCCGTCGGGCAGGTACTTCTCGCGCATCTCGCGGTTGTGGTCGAAGCCGCCGGCGGCGAGCAGCACTCCGTGCCGGGCGCCGATGCGCACGGTCCTCCCCTCGCGCTCGGCGACGATGCCGGTGACCCGCCCGCCGTCGTCGGTGATCAGGGAGGTCATCGGGGTGCGCAGCCACAGGGGGACGCCGGCGTCCTTGAGCGCCATGCGCATCCGGGCCACCAGGGCGCGCCCGCCGGTGGACATGTGACGGCGGCGGATCACGTTGGAGGAGACCCGCCAGGCGGCGACGACGGAGGCCCAGCGGCCGCGCCAGGTCCGCTTGACCATGGCCAGGTCGTGGTAGTCCTTGCCGGTGACCCACAGGCCGAGGGGGCCCTGGAGGCTGTTGGGGCGCTGGTACTTCTCGTCCTCGCCGAGCTTGCGGGTGTCGAACGGGATCGCCTCGATCGACCGGCCCATGGGGCGGCCGCCCTCGTACTCGGGGTGGTAGTCGGAGTAGCCCTTGGTCCAGGAGAAGCGCATCCACCTGCTGCGGCACAGCAGTTCCATGGCGGCGGGACCCTGGTCGACGTAGGCGTCGAGGCGGGCGGCCGGGACGCGGCCCTCGGTGAGCAGGTCGAGGTAGCGGCGGACGGACTCCCGGCTGTCGTCGTGCCCCTTGGCGCGCAGTACGGGGTTGTTGGGGATCCAGATGCCACCGCCGGAGATGCCGGTGGTACCGCCGTACATGGCGCCCTTCTCGACCACGACGGTGGACAGTCCGGCGTCGACGGCGGCGAGCGCGGCGGTCATGCCGCCGCCGCCGCTGCCGACGATGACGAAGTCGAACTCGTGGTCCCAGGTGGGGGCGGGGGTGCCGGTCATGCCGACTCCTTGCGGGTCAGGAAGGCCAGTACGACGCTCTCCCAGGCCGCCTTCTGCTCGATCATCACCCAGTGACCGCAGTCGGGGAACACGTGCAGTTCGGCGTCGGGAATGGTACGCATCGGCACGATGGACATGTCGACGGGGCTGACGCGGTCGTCGCGGCCCCAGGTGATCAGGGTCTTCGGCTTGAGCCGGTGCAGCATCGCCCAGTACGGGGCCTGGTCGGAGGCGGCCGAGGCGGCCGTGCGGGCGGCGAGGGCGGCGCTGCCGTACATCGTGCGGGCGTTCGCCAGGGCCTCCGGCTGGGTGGCCAACTGCCAGCGTTCCTCGATGAGTTCCTCGGTGACGAGGCTCTGGTCGTACACCATGGACCGCAGCCAGCGGATCAGGCCCTCGCGGGTGGGGTGGTCGGTGAACTCCGTCAGGAGCCTGATGCCCTCGCCGGGGCCGGGGCTGAACAGGTTGCGGCCGATGCCGCCGATCGTGACCAGCCGGCGGACCCGGTCGGGGTGACGGAGCGCGTACTGGGTGCCGACGATGCCGCCCATGGAGTTGCCGATGACGTCGACCCGGTCCAGGCCGAGGGCGTCGAGGAAACGGCCGAGGGCGGCCGGGGCGGTGACCATGGGGTGTCCGTCGGCGGGGTCGCTGACGCCGAACCCGGGCAGTTCCAGGACCAGGCAGCGGAAGTGCTCGGCGAAGGCGGCGAGGTTGCCGCGGTAGTTGCGCCAGCCGGTGACGCCGGGGCCCGAGCCGTGCAGCATCAGCAGGGGCGGCCCGGTACCGGCTTCGTGATAGCGCAGTACGCCCTGGTCGGTCTCGAGCTCGCGCGAGGTGGCCTCGTGGCTCAGCTCCGTCATCTTCCCTGCCTCCACGTCCCGGTGGCTCCACGCCCCGTGGTCAACGCCGGGAACGTAACCAGCGGTCGCCGGGCGGTGCCGCACCGGTCCCGATCAGCGGGACGCCCCGGGCACCGGACCCCGGCCGCACCGGGGGCGGGAACGGCCGCGGGCCGGGTTCCACTCATCGGGAACGCCGTTCACCGCCGGACCCCACGCCCCTACGGTCGGGGCTCCGCCCGCCCACGCAGCACATCACCGTGCCGGTCCCGTCGAGGTGAACCTGATGACAGCTGAGTCCCTGACCGCATCCGAGACACGAGGGAGCACGGCCCCCACACCGCCGGAGATGCGCCGTGCCATGGGAGCGTTCGCGACAGGTGTCACCGTCGTCACCGGGCTGGACGCGGCCCGGGAACCGGTCGGCTTCGCGTGCCAGTCCTTCGCCTCCGTCTCGCTCGAACCGCCTCTCGTCCTCTTCTGCGCCGACCACCGGGGGCGCGCCTGGCCGCGGATCAGGGAATCGGGACGGTTCTGCGTCAACGTCCTGGCCGAGGACCAGGGCGACCTCTGCGCCCGCTTCGGTTCGAGCCGGGGCAGGAAGTACGAGGAACTCGACTGGGACCTCTCGCCCTGGGGGACGCCCGCGCTGCGCGGGGTCCTGATGCGGGCCCATGCCGAGGTGCACGACGTGCATGTGGCCGGCGACCACGACGTGGTGATCGGCCGGGTCCTCGGGCTGGAGACCGCGCAGGAGCGGCGGCCGATGCTCTTCCACCGCGGACGTTTCGGCGTGGAGGACCGGCCGGCCGAACCTCGCACCCCGACGGACCCGTTCGCCTGGGGCTGGGGCGACAACTGGGGCTGAGGGGACGGGGTCCAGGACCGGTCCGGGCCCGGGCGTCCGGGGGCCGGACCGGTCCCCGGAGGCTCGCGGAGCCGGGCCGGCCCAGGGGGTCGCCCGGCCGGACCCGGCCCAGGGGGTCGCCCGGCCGGACCCGGCCCCGGAGCCCGCCGGGCCGGGTTACAGCCAGTCGCCGTTCTGCCCCACCGCGAGCAGTCGGTCCATGGTCCGTGCGGACCAGTTCTGCTCCTGGGCGGCGGAGGCTCGGGCGTGCTGGGCGCGGCCGGGGTTCTCCAGACAGGGGAACAGCTCCAGCGAGATCCGGCGGGCGGCGTCGGCCACCAGCGGCGCGACCTTCTCCAGCGGCGTCCGCTCCTCGCCGGCCAGGGAGAGCGCGGCCACCGGCCCCTCCGGGCCCCGGACGGCCGACGCGACACAGGCGATGCCGGGAAAGTACTCGCCGTGCTCGAAGGCCAGTCCCCGGCGCTGCCTGATGCGGTTGAGCTCCTGGTGCAGCGTCGGCAGGTCGGCGATGGTGCGGTGGGTCAGCCGGCCGATGGTCTCCCCCAGCCGGGAATCGACGTCCTCCGGTTCGAGCCAGGCCAGCATCGCCTTGCCCAGTGCCGTCGCATGGGCCGGGACCCGGCCGCCGACCCATGAGGGGACGGATGCGGCGAACCGGCCGCCGGCCTTGTCGAGGTAGTGCACCTGGCCCTCGTCGAGCACGGCCAGATGGACCACCAGCCCGGTGCGCATCTGCAGGTCGTGGATCCGGCCCGCGGCGGCCGCGCGGATCTCGGCACGCGTGCCGTCGTCGCCGCCGAGCCCGAGCGCCCGGCGGCCGAGACCGTAGCCGAAGGGGGTGTGCTCCAGCCATCGCAGCCGTACCAGCTGCTCCAGGATCCGGTGGGCGGTGGAACGCGGCAGGTGGGTGCGGCGTACCACGTCCTCCAGCGACAGCCGGGTGGTGCGTCCAGTGAACACGTCCATGATCAGCGTCATCCGCTCGACCATGGACGGCGGCAGCTCCTTGCGAGCGGGCGCTTCCACGGCAGGCGCGTCGTCGACAACCGTCATGGGGCCCTCCTTCGGGCGAACTGAAATGAATTCTGCTTTTGGAAGCTAGCAGCGTGTGCGAACGGGCGTAAGGGGTGTGCACAAGATTCCGTTTCCGGACTCGTCCGGCCCGCCCGCGGCCTTCCCGATCAGCGGGACCGCTCCGTGTCAGGTGTGTGCTCCTGCGTTACGAATCGGCTGGACAGCACGCACTCCGCCGACGGCACGAGGAGAGACCGCATGCGGATCGGAATCACATCACCCGTGGTGGTGCAACTGCCGGGGTCCGCCTCCGCCTGGGAGGCGGACGCCGGCATCGACGAGCTGGGCCGGATCGCGAGGGCCGCCGACCGGCTGGGCTTCCACCACCTCACGTGCAGCGAGCATGTGGCCGTCCCGCTCGACATCGCCCGTGAACGCGGCGGAACCTACTGGGACCCGCTGGCCACCCTCGGTCACCTGGCCGCGCTGACCAGCCGCATCCGACTGGTCACCCAGGTCCTCGTGCTCGGCTACCACCACCCGCTCCAGATCGCGAAGCGCTACGGCACCCTGGACCGGATCAGCCGCGGCCGGGTCACCCTCGGGCTGGGCGTCGGCACCCTCGCCGAGGAGTTCGACCTGCTCGGCGCCGAATTCGCCGACCGGGGGGCGCGTGCCGACGACGCCCTGCGGGCGCTGCGGGCCTCGCTGTCCCGGCGGGTACCGGAGTACCGCGGCGAGCACTACTCCTTCGGGGACTTCGTCGTCGAACCGTACGCCGTCCAGGAGCACCTCCCGCTCTGGATCGGCGGCCGGACCCCGCGCTCGCTGCGCCGGGCCGTCTCGCTGGGTGACGGCTGGGTGCCGTTCGGGCTCGCCCCGGACCGGCTGCGCGAGATGCTCGCCGCGGCCGACGTGCCGGACGGTTTCGAGGTCGTCCTCGCGCCCGGCCGCCCCCTCGACCCCGCCGGGGCGCCCGAGGAGACGCTCACCACCCTGGCCCGGCTGCGGGACGCCGGCGCCACCCTGCTGTCCGCCTCGGTCGCCGCGCGGTCCGCGGACCACTACTGCGAGCAGTTGGAAGCCCTGCACACCCTGGCCTCCGGCCTCTGACACCCCCTCACCCCGACCGACGGGAGCGACCGTTGAACGACACCGAGCAGGCCCTGGCGGACACCCGGAAGGCACTCGCCGACAGTCAGGAGGCCTTCGCCGGCCTGCGGCGGACCCTGGCCCGCCTCGAACGGCGGCTGTCCCGGCTCGAGGACGAGGCCGCCGTGACGTCCCTGATCCTGTCCTACGGCCCGCTGGTCGACAGCGGACAGGCCGAGGCGGTGGCGGGCCTGTGGGAGGAGGACGGCGTCTACGACGTCGACGAACTGCTGATGACCGGACGCGCGGAGATCGAGGCGATGGTCCGCTCCCCCGACCACCAGCGGTGGATCGGCCGGGGCTGCGCCCATGTCGTGGGCGCCCCGCGGGTGCGGGTGCGCGGTGACGAGGCCGTCGCCGTCTGCTACACCACCATGATCGTCCGCGATCCGGAGGCCGGGGCGTTCACCCTGCGCCGGGCCACCGCGAACCACTGGCGGCTGCGCCGGGGGCCCGACGGCTGGCGGGTGACCACCCGCACGAACCGGGTCCTGGACGGCCGTACCGAGTCCCCCGGACTGCTCGCCTCCGGCGTGCTCGCCGACGGATGGGCGGAGGAACCGTGACCGGGCACCCGGGGGGACGGGAGGGCGGGGAACGGGAGAGCCGTCGGAACGGGTGTGCCCGACGACCGCCGGCCGATCACCGGGGAACTCGCCCGGCCCGCCCCTGCGCCCGCCTCCCCCGGGAGCGGGACGGTGTCACCGTCCCCGCCCCGGGTGCGGCCGGTTGCGGAGCCACCCGCGTGGCGGGCGTCGTCGCCGTCGTCCGTCGCCGTGCGGCGGCAACCGAGCGGGAGACGTCGGTCCGGTGGCTCCCTTCCCGCGGCTCAGAGCCGTCGTGAGCACCCCTGAGCGGGAACACACCGCCCGGCCGCGGCCGGGCGGTGTGTGTGCCCGGTGCCGCCGGACTCAGCCGGCCGCCTCGCTCGCGGACAGGCGCACCTCCCCGACCGGCGGGAGGCCCTCCGCCGGTTCGATCAGACCGCCGCGCGCGGGCACCCGGCCGTGCTTCATGATCAGGGCGACCGCCACTCCGACGGTGCCCACCACCGCCGCGTACGCGTAGGCGTGGGTGAGGGCGCTGTCGGCGTAGACCACCGAGCCGGTGGCCGCGTCGACCATCAGTACGTGGTCGGACATGATCACACCGGTGAGTGCCGTGGCGACACCGGCGGCCAGCAGGGTCGTCATGCCGCCGATCGAGTTGCCCACCGCGTTCTGCGAGGGGGGCAGCGAGTCCTGGATCAGGTTGGCGTTCGAGGAGTGCAGGAAGCCGTTGGCGCAGCCGCCGACCAGGGCCAGGAGGCCGATCTGCCACTGCACGGTGAACAGGCGGGAGCCCAGGAACATCACCAGGAGGTAGCAGGCGGCACCGGCGATCAGCACGTTGCGGGCGCCGATCCTGGTGGTCAGCCATCCGCCCAGGGGGCCCACGAACATGGCCGTGATGCCCAGCGGGCAGGTCCAGATGGCGAGTTGGGTGGCGGACAGGCCGGCACCGTAGCTGAGGCCCGGAATGCCGGCCGGCGTCCTCAGCAGGGTGGGGCTGATCAGTGCGTGCGCGTTCATCATGTACGACACGCACGCGACGGCCAGGACGGTCGGGCCGAACCTGCGGCCCAGCAGGACGTCGAGCGAGATCAGCGGGTGGCTGCAGACCCGCTCCCAGACCCCGAAGGCGATCAGCATGGCGACGCCGAGGACCAGGAACGTCAGCGTGGACCCGGCGGACCAGCCCCAGTTGCCGCCCTGGGTGATGCCGAGCAGCAGCACACCGATGCCCGGACCGAGGAGGAGGGTTCCGACGTAGTCGACGGGACGGTCGACGCGCACCGGGCTCTCGGGTATGACGAACGCGTAGAACGGCAGCAGGACGACCGCGTAGAGCGCGAGGAACCAGAAGACGCCTTCGGGGCCGTGGTCGTCGATGAGCCAGCCGGCCAGGAACGGACCGGCGACCGCCGCCATGCCGATGCCGGTCACCACGGTGCCCAGGGCGATCGGCACGAAGTCGCGCGGCATGATGTCGCGCACCAGGCTGTACGAGAGGGAGACGATCCCGATGAGGCAGCCCTGCAGCGCCCGGCCGACCAGCAGCATGGCGAAGGAGGAGGCGAGCGCGCAGATCACACTGCCCGCGAGGAAGACGAGGCCGAGCAGGAGGATGACCCGCTTCTTGCCCCACTTGTCCGCCGCCTTCCCGACCAGCGGCATGACGGTGGCACCGGCGAGGGTGACGATCGAGGCGGCCCAGGCGATGTTCAGGGTCTTGAACTCACTGGCCAGGTTCGGCAGTGCCGGGTAGACCATCGTGATCTCGAAGGTGCCGGCCTCCGAGAGGAGGATGACCAGGGCGAGCACGGCGAGTGCCCTCCCCTTGGAAATCGCCGCGGGAGGCGGGGTGACGTTGTCTGCCATCGTGATCCTTTGTCGAGGGTACGGGGGTGCGGGGGTGGCGTTCGGGTGAGCGGTGAGCGGTGTGGGGGGTACCGTGGGGGAGCTCTGATGGGCCCCGACTTGGTGACGGGCCATCACTTTCCGGCGGGGAAAGGGGCGTCGAGGTCCCAGGGCGCGGCCTGCTCCAGCTGGGCGGCCAGCGCGAGCAGCAGCCCCTCACCTCCGGCGGGGGCGGCGAACTGCACGCCGAGCGGCAGTCCGTCGCCGTCCCGCCCGAAGGGGACGGACATCGCCGGCATGCCGGTGACGTTGTGGACGCTGGTGAACGCCGACTGGACGGCGGCGTGTTCATGGACGGTCTCGGGCCGGCGTGTGTCGAGGGTGCCGAGGCGGGGTGTGGGCTGCGGAAGGGTGGGGCTCAGCAGGACGTCGTAGGCGTCGAACGCGGCGCCGACCTGCCAGCCGATCTCCTGCACCCGGCGCAGGGCGCGGCTGACGTCCGCGGCGGTGAGGGCACGGTAGTGGTCGTAGACCACCCTGGTGAAGGGTTCGATGTCGTCGTCGGCGAGTGGCCGGCCGAGCTGCTGGAGACGGCCGTCGATCTGGGTCACCACGTCGGCGCCCATCAGGACGGCCGAGGTGGCGCCCACATCACCCGGCCGGTAGGGGGCCACGACCTCGAAGACCCGGTGTCCGAGGGTCTCGCACACACCAGCGGCGTCGAGCACGGCCCGCAGCGGTTCGGGGTGCACCTCGGGGCCGTCCGGCAGCGAGGTGAGCAGACCGATCCGCAGCGGTCCGGGGTCGCGCCGCGCGCAGACGGCGAACGGGCCGGCCGGGGCGGGCGCGGCGTAGGCGTCGCCGGGCAGCGGGCCCGCGGCGATGTCGAGCAGCAGCGCGCTGTCGCGCACCGTGCGGGTCACGGCGTGGTGTCCTGAGACCAGCGCGGACAGGGTGGTGGGCCGGGGCGCGGGTGACACCCGGCCGCGGCCGGGCTTGAGACCGAAGAGCCCGCAGGCCGCGGAGGGGATGCGGATGGAACCCCCGCCGTCGCTTGCGTGCGCGACGGGGACCATTCCGGCGCTGACGGCGGCGGCCGAGCCCCCGCTCGAACCGCCGGGTGAGTGCCCCGTGCCCCAGGGGTTGCGGGTGGGGCCGTACAGCGCCGGTTCGGTGCTGGAGTTGAGGCCGAACTCGGGGGTGTTGGTGGTACCCAGAACGACCATGCCGGCGCGTCGGTAGCGCTTGACGAGTTCGCTGTCGCGGGTGGAGACGGCGTCGGCGAAGAGCCGGCTGCCGCTGGTGGCCGGCAGGCCTGCGACCTGCGTGCCGAGGTCCTTGACGAGAACCGGCACGCCGCGCAGCGGGCCGTCGGGCAGTCCGGCGTCCACCTCGGCGAGCGCCTCGTCGAATCGGGTGTGGATGACGGCGTTGAGTTCGCCGTTGAGTTTCTCGATGCGGGCGATGGCGGTTTCGACCACCTCGCGGGCGCTGACCTCACCGCCCGCTGTCGCGGACGCCGTCGCGACGGCGTCCCACCTGTCGGCCACTGGCTTCTCCTCACAGTCGGACAACCGCGCGGCGTGACCGTGACCGGGCTCTGGACCGGGTCGCGGGCGCGGCTCGCCGCACGGCACTGCTTCATTGCGGTCCGTGTCCGCCGGCCCCGGTGCCGGGGCACGGAGCGGGCGGAGAACGGGGCGGAGCCTTGGGGGTGAGGGGAAGTTACGGCTCGGCACACCCGCCGATGTGAGGTGTCCCACTCACCGGGAGCGCCCGGTGCGGGGGCGGCGGCGATCTGGCAATCGGAGACCGGGTGCCGGGATCCAGCACCCCGGGACTCGGAGACCGGCTGCCGGGATCCAGGATCCCCGGGGCTCGAAGGCCGGGTCCCGGGACCGGAAGACCGGGACTCGGAAACCGGGTCCCGGGACCGGAAGACCGGGACTCGGAAACCGGGTGCCGGGACCGGAAGACCGGGACTCTCGG
The DNA here is from genome assembly GCF_035656535.1 of Streptomyces sp. H51. Lineage (NCBI taxonomy): Bacteria > Bacillati > Actinomycetota > Actinomycetes > Kitasatosporales > Streptomycetaceae > Streptomyces > Streptomyces sp. H51. Next base: position 13,410 of record NZ_JAYMHD010000022.1, on the reverse strand, counting down.
GCGCCGGGGGCCGGGTGCCGGGTGCCGGGTCCGGGAGCGGATGACCGGGCCCCGTGGCTGTGGGCCCGGCCCTGGGCACGGGGCGGGCGTGGTCGGTCCTGCCCCGCCGCCGCCGGGCATGCCCGGGAGCGGCGGGGCGACATCGCACCCCGGCCACCGGGCGGAGCGCCCGGCGCCGGGCAGCGGGCAACGGTTACCGGGCGCCGTACACCGGCTGCGGGCGCAGGGCGTCCGCCAGGAGTTTCCGGGTGGCCTCGCCCGCCTCGGCAGGGGTCCAGCGGGCTCCCTTGTCGGCGGTCGGGCCCGGCCGCCAGCCCTCCATGACGGTGATCCGGCCGCCCTCGGCCTCGAACACCCGGCCCGTCACGCCGGCCGAGTCGGCGGAGCCCAGCCAGACGACGAGCGGTGAGACGTTCTCCGGGGCCATGGCGTCGAATCCGCCCGGTTCGGGAGCGGCCATGGCGTCCGCGAAGGTCTGCTCCGTCATGCGGGTGCGGGCGGCCGGGGCGATGGCGTTGACCTGGACGCCGTAGCGGCCCATCTCGGCCGCGGCGACCAGGGTCAGGCCGACGATCCCGGCCTTGGCGGCCGAGTAGTTGCCCTGGCCGACGCTGCCCAGCAGCCCCGCGCCCGAGCTGGTGTTGACCACGCGGGCCGCGGGCGTACGGCCGGCCTTCGCCTCGGCCCGCCAGTGAGCGGCCGCGTGCTTGAGCGTGAGGAAGTGGCCCTTGAGGTGGACACGCATGACGGCGTCCCAGTCGTCCTCGTCGAGGTTGACGAGCATGCGGTCGCGCAGGAAGCCGGCGTTGTTGACGAGGGTGTCCAGCCGGCCGAAGGTGTCGACGGCGGCGGCGATCAGCGAGGCGGCGCCGTCGGAGGTGGCGATGTCGCCCGCGTGCGCGACCGCCTCTCCGCCGCCCGCCCGGATCTCGTCGACGACCTCCTGGGCGGGCCCCGAGGCCCCGCCGGTGCCGTCCAGTCCGACACCGAGGTCGTTGACGACGACCCTGGCCCCCTCGGCCGCGAGGGCGAGCGCGTGCGCGCGCCCGAGTCCGCGTCCGGCTCCGGTCACAACGGCCACGCGTCCAGTGCACAGTCCGGTCATGTGAGGTGAGGTCCTTCCAGTCGAGGCGCGGGGATGCCTTCCCGCAGCGCACGAACCGCTGCTACATTCCCCTAACAAACGTTTGGTGGAAAGGTAGCTGATCTGCTCATGGGTGTCTCCGCCTCCGCCCCGGACAAGGGCGTCGCCGTCATCACCGTGGACTACCCCCCGGTCAACGCGCTGCCCGTACGGGGCTGGCACGACCTGGCCGCCGCGGTCCGCGTCGCCGGGGCCGACCCCGATGTGCGCTGTGTGGTGCTCACCGCCGCCGGCCGGGGTTTCAACGCGGGCGTCGACATCAAGGAGATGCAGCGCGCGACCGGCCACGAGGCGCTCATCGGCGCCAACCACGGCTGCGCCGACGCCTTCGCCGCGGTCTACGACTGTCAGGTCCCCGTGGTCGCCGCGGTGCACGGCTTCTGCCTGGGCGGGGGCATCGGCCTGGTGGGCAACGCGGACGCGGTGGTCGCCTCCGAGGACGCCACCTTCGGCCTGCCGGAGCTGGACCGCGGCGCGCTCGGCGCGGCCACGCATCTGGCCCGGCTGGTCCCGCAGCACCTGATGCGGACGCTGTACTACACCTCGCGCACGGTGACCGCGCGGGAGCTGCACGGACACGGCTCGGTGTGGCGGGTGGTGCCCCGCGAGCAACTGCTCGACGCGGCCCTGGAGCTGGCCCGGGAGATCGCCCTGAAGGACGGGTATCTGATCCGGCTGGCCAAGGCCGCCATCAACGGCATCGACCCGGTGGACGTGCACCGCAGCTACCGCTTCGAACAGGGCTTCACCTTCGAGGCCAACCTCAGCGGTGTCGCCGACCGTGTGCGCGACACCTTCGGCACGGACCGGGAGAAGCAGTCATGAGCAAGGACAAGACCATGACCGTCGAGGAGGTCGTCGGAAGGCTGCGCAGCGGCATGACGATCGGCATCGGCGGCTGGGGATCGCGGCGCAAGCCGATGGCCCTGGTCCGGGAACTGCTGCGCTCGGAGGTCACCGACCTGACCGTGGTGTCGTACGGCGGCCCCGACGTCGGACTGCTGGCGGCGGCCGGGAAGATCCGGAAGCTGGTCGCGGCGTTCACCACCCTCGACTCGGTCCCGCTGGAGCCGCACTTCCGCGCCGCCCGGCAGCGCGGCGAGCTGGAGCTGGTGGAGCTGGACGAGGCGATGTTCATGTGGGGGCTGACCGCCGCCGCGCACCGGCTGCCGTTCATGCCGATCCGCGCGGGGCTGGCCTCGGACGTCATGCGGGTCAACCCCCACCTGCGGACGATCACCTCGCCCTACGAGGACGGCGAGGAACTGGTCGCCGTGCCCGCGCTGCGCCTGGACGCCGCACTGGTGCACCTCAACCGCGCCGATGTGCACGGCAACGCCCAGTATCTGGGACCGGACCCCTACTTCGACGACCTCTTCTGCGAGGCCGCCGAGACCGCGTACGTCGCCTGCGAGCGGATCGTGGACAGCGCGGAGCTCCTCAAGGATGCGGGCCCGCAGTCGCTGCTGGTCAAGCGCGCCTTCGTGAGCGGCGTGGTGGAGACCCCGAACGGCGCGCACTTCACCTCCTGCACCCCCGACCACGACCGGGACGAGGCGTTCCAGCGCGCCTATGTCCGGGCCGCCGACGATCCGGAGTCCTGGGCGGCGTTCACGCGGCGGTTCCTCTCCGGTGACGAGCAGGCGTACCAGGCCGCGGTGGCGGCGTTCCACGAGGAGGAGAAGACAGCATGAGCGACACCGCTACGACGACGGCGACCCGGGCCGAGTACTGCGTGGTTGCCTGTGCCGACGCCTGGCGGGACGCGGGCGAGGTCCTGGCCAGTCCGATGGGCACCGTCCCGACGATCGGGGCCCGGCTGGCGAAGCTGACCTTCTCCCCCGACCTGCTGCTCACCGACGGCGAGGCACTGCTCATGGCCGACGTACCGGCGGTCGGCGCCCGCGCGGAGGTCGTGGAGGGCTGGCTCCCCTACCGTCAGCACCTGGCGATGGTGACGAGCGGGCGGCGGCACGTGATGATGGGCGCCTCCCAGATCGACCGCTTCGGCAACCAGAACATCTCCTGCATCGGCGACTGGGCCCGGCCCGAGCGGCAGCTGCTGGGGGTGCGCGGCGCGCCCGTCAACACCCTCAACAACCCGACGAGTTACTGGGTGCCCCGGCACTCTCCGCGGGTGTTCGTGGAGAAGGTGGACATGGTCTGCGGGGTGGGCTACGACAGCGCGGCCGCCGCGGGGCCCTCCGCCACCCGCTACCACCGTGTGCCCGAGGTCATCAGCGACCTGGGCGTCTTCGACTTCGAGACGCCCGACCACTCGATGCGACTGCGTTCGGTGCACCCGGGTGTCACGGTGGAGCAGGTGGTCGCGGCCACCGGCTTCTCCCTCGTCGTCCCGGACGAGGTGCCCTTCACCCGTGAGCCCACCGCCGGGGAACTGCGGCTGATCCGCGAGGTCGTCGACCCCGCGGGCGCGAGGGACCGCGAGGTCCGCTCGTGAGCGCGACGGCCGGTACCGGCGACGTGTGCGAGACGGCCGGGTCCCACGGCGCCGGCCGCGCGGGCGCGGCGGACAGCGCGGGCGCGGCGCCGGAGGCGCGGGCGGGGAACACCGGATTCGCCACCCCGCTGACCGAGCTGGTCGGTGTGCGGTACCCGATCGTGCAGACCGGCATGGGCTGGGTGTCCGGGCCCCGTCTGGTGTCGGCCGCCGCCGGCGCCGGCGCGCTCGGGATCCTCGCCTCGGCGACGATGTCCGTGGACCGGCTGCGCGCGTCGGTGCGCGAGGTCAAGTCCCGCACCGACGCGCCGTTCGGCGTCAACCTCCGCGCCGACGCCGCCGACGCACCCGAACGGGTGAAGGTCATCATCGAGGAAGGCGTGAAGGTCGCCTCGTTCGCGCTGGCGCCCTCCCGGGAGCTGATCACCCGGCTCAAGGACGCCGGTGTCGTCGTCGTCCCCTCGATCGGCGCCCGCCGGCACGCCGAGAAGGTCGCCGCGTGGGGCGCGGACGCCGTGATCGTGCAGGGCGGCGAGGGCGGCGGCCACACCGGTGACGTGGCCACCTCGGTGCTGCTCCCCCAGGTCGTCGACGCCGTGGACATCCCGGTCGTGGCGGCCGGCGGTTTCCACGACGGCCGCGGCCTGGTCGCCGCGCTCGCCTACGGCGCCGCCGGCATCGCCATGGGCACCCGCTTCCTGCTCACCTCCGACAGCCCCGTCCCCGACGCGGTCAAGGCGAAGTACCTGGCCGCCACCGTCAAGGACGTCACGCTCACCACCAAGGTGGACGGGCTGCCGCACCGGATGCTGCGTACGGACATGGTGGACGGCCTGGAGCGGTCCGGCCGGGTCTCCGCGCTCCTGCGGGCAGTGCGGCACGCGGCGGCCTTCCGCCGGGAGTCGGGAATGAGCTGGCCGGCCATGGTCCGGGACGGCCTCGCCATGAAGCACGGCAAGGAACTGACCTGGAGCCAGGTGCTGTTGGCCGCGAACACCCCCATGCTGCTGCGGGCCTCCCTGGTCGAGGGCCGTACCGACATCGGTGTGATGGCCGCCGGCCAGGTCACCGGGGTCATCGACGACCTGCCCTCCTGCGCCGAACTGGTCGAAAGGATCATGGACGAGGCAGGCAGGACACTGCGGAGGCTCCCCGGCAGCGGCTGACGGCCGACGCGTCTGCCGATGGGGACCTCCGCCGGTACGGACGTCCGCGCGCCCGCACGGCCGGCTCGCACACGACTGCGCCTGAGTCCGCCCCGGGCGATCCCCGGGTGCGCGGACCGATCGAGCGGTACGCCCCGCCGGCCGGACCGAGCGGGTCCTCGGCATGGACGGACGGACCCACGCGGGCGCCGGCCGCAACGTCCCGCCGGCCGCGACGTCCCCGGGCGTCGCGGCTCCGATCCGCGGTGCGACGCCCGGTCAGCGGACGCCGCACCGCGGTGCGGCGTCCGCTCAGAGGCGTTCGATGATGGTCACGTTGGCCTGGCCGCCGCCCTCGCACATCGTCTGCAGGCCGTACCGCCCGCCCGTGCGCTCCAGTTCGTGCAGCAGCGTGGTCATCAGCTTGGTGCCGGTGGCGCCGAGCGGGTGGCCGAGGGCGATGGCGCCGCCGTTGACGTTGACCTTCTCGGGGTCGGCGCCGGTCTCCTTCAGCCAGGCCAGGACGACGGAGGCGAACGCCTCGTTGATCTCGACCAGGTCGATGTCGTCGAGCGACATGCCGGCCTTCTTCAGCGCGTACGCCGTGGCCGGGATCGGCGCCGACAGCATCCGGATCGGATCCTCGCCGCGCGCCGAGAGGTGGTGGACACGGGCGCGGGGGGTGAGTCCGTGCTCGCGCACGGCCCGCTCGGAGGCGATGAGCATCGCCGACGCCCCGTCGGACACCTGGGAGGAGACCGCGGCGGTCAACCGGCCGCCCTCGACGACGGGCTTGAGGGACGCCATCTTCTCCAGCGTGGTGTCGCGGCGCGGGCCCTCGTCGGCGGTCACGTCACCGAAGGCGACGGTCTCGCGGGCGAAGCGGCCCTCGTCGAGGGCACGGATGGCGCGCTGGTGCGAGCGCAGCGCGAACTCCTCCATGTCCTCGCGGGAGATCCCCCACTTCTCGGCGATCATCTCGGCGCCGGCGAACTGGTTCACCGGCCGGTCGCCGTAGCGGGCGCGCCAGCCCTCGGAGCCGGCGTAGGGGCCCTGGGTGAGCCCGAGCGACTCGGCGGCCTGCCGAGTGGCGAAGGCGATGGGGATCATCGACATGTTCTGCACGCCGCCCGCGACCACCAGGTCCTGGGTGCCGGAGAGGACACCCTGGGCGGCGAAGTGCAGGGCCTGCTGGGACGAGCCGCACTGCCGGTCCACGGTCACGCCCGGCACCTCCTCCGGCAGGCCAGCGGCCAGCCAGCAGGTGCGGGCGATGTCACCGGCCTGCGGACCCACGTTGTCGAGGCAGCCGAGGACGACGTCCTCCACGGCGGCCGGGTCGACGCCGGAGCGTGCCATCAGCTCCTTGAGGACGTGTGCGCCCAGATCGGCCGGGTGGACGGCGGACAGTCCGCCGTTCCGGCGGCCGACGGGGGTGCGGACCGCTTCGACGATGTATGCCTCGGCCATGACTGCTGCTCCTTGTGTGATGTTCGGCTTGTCCTGTCCGTACGGCGCCGTGTCCGTACGGCTTCGTCTCCGTACGGCGTCTCTCCGTACGGCGTCATGTGTTTACGACGTCAGGTCCGCTGGGACGTCGGGTCCCCTGCGACGTCACGGCCCGACGACGATCCCCTCCAGCACCATCGACAGGTACTGGCGGGCGATCTCCTCCGGACTGTGCTGTCCGTCCGGCCGGTACCACGACGCGGCGACCCACACGGTGTCGCGCAGGAAGCGGTAGGTGAGCCGTATGTCCAGGTCGGCGCGGAAGGTTCCGGTGGCCACACCGCTCTCCAGCGTCCCGAGCCAGGCCCTGGCGAACTTCTGCTGGGAGCCGGCGAGGTAGGCGAACCGCGGCAGCCTCCGCAGGTGCCCGGACTCCTGCTGGTAGATGGCGACGGCGGCACGGTGCCGGCCGATCTCCCGGAAGGACTCGGTGACCAGTGCCTCTATGGTCTCCCGGGGGCCGAGCCGCGCGTCCAGGACGGTGTCGTAGCGGTCCCAGAGCTCGTCCAGGAAGGTGGAGAGGACCTCGTCGACCATCGATTCCTTGGAATCGAAGTGGTAGTAGAGGCTGCCGGCGAGCATCCCCGCCTCGTCCGCGATCCGGCGCATGGTGGTGGCGTTGTAGCCGTGCGCGGCGAACACCTCGGCGGCGGTGGCGAGGAGTTCCGCGCGCCGCTCGGGCGAGGCCGGTGTCGCCCTCTTCTTGCTGCTGGCTTTCGGCACCCGCTCGTCCTCGCTCAGGCGTGCTGGCTGCTGACGGAGAGGACCTCGCCCGTCAGATACGAGGAGTAGCCGCTGGCGAGGAAGACGATCGTGTTCGCGACCTCCCAGGGCTCGGCGTAGCGGCCGAACGCCTCCCGGGAGGTCAACTCGGCCAGCAGTTCAGGGGTGGTGACCTTCACCAGGTGGGGGTGCATGGCCAGGCTCGGCGCGACGGCGTTGACCCGCACTCCGTACTCGGCGGCCTCCAGGGCGGCGCAGCGGGTGAGCGCCATCACCCCGGCCTTGGCGGCGGCGTAGTGGGCCTGGCCCTTCTGCGCGCGCCAGCCGATCACCGAGGCGTTGTTGACGATCACCCCGCCGCTGCCCGCCTCCTTCATCCGGCGCAGCGCGGCGCGGGTGCAGCGGAAGGTGCCGTTGAGGGTGACATCGAGGACCGTGTCCCACTGTTCGTCGCTCATGTCGACCACCGCCGCGGTGCCGCCGAGTCCGGCGTTGTTGACGACGACGTCCAGCCGGCCGTGCCGCTCCCGGGCCAGGTCGAAGAGCGCGCCCACCTGGTTCTCGTCGGTGACGTCGCAGGTCAGTGCCGTGACCCGGTCCGCGCCGAACTCGTCGGCCAGTGCGGACCGCGTCTCCTCCAGCCTGCGGGCGTGAGTGTCGGAGACGAGCACGTCGGCGCCCTCTTCGAGCAGCCGCCGGGCCGTGGCGCCGCCGATGCCCGCGCCCGCGGCGGCGGTGACGACGGCGGTCCGGCCCTCCAGCAGGCCGTGGCCGGGGACGTAGACGGGGTCGGTGGTCATGGGCGGACCTCTCTGGGCAGACCGAGCACCCGCTCGGCGATGATGTTGCGCTGGATCTCGTTCGAGCCGGCGTAGATGGTGTCGGACCGGGAGAACAGGAACAGCCGCTGCCAGTCGTCGAGGTCGTAGGGTTCGCCGGCGGCGAGCATCCCGTCGGCGCCGCGGACCTCCATGGCCAGTTCGCCGAGTTCCCGGTGCCAGGTGGCCCAGTAGATCTTCCCGATGGAGGCCTCCGGGCCGGGGGCCCCGGCGGCGACCCCTTCGAGCATGCGGAGCGCGTTGAACCGGATGGTCTCCAGGCCGGTCCAGGCGCGGGCGAGGCGGTCGCGGATCAGCGGGTCCCCGGCCGCGCCGTTGCGGCGGGCCAGGTCGATCAGGGTCTCCAGCTCGCGGCGGAAGCCGACCTGCTGGCCGAGGGTGGAGACACCGCGTTCGAAGCCGAGCGTGGCCATGGCGATCTTCCAGCCCTCGCCGGGCTCGCCGACGATGTGCGAGGCGGGCGTGCGGGCGCCGTCGAAGAACACCTCGTTGAACTCACTGGTGCCGGTGAGCTGGGTGATGGGGCGGATGTCCACACCGGGCTGGTCCAGCGGAACCAGTAGGTAGGAGAGCCCCTGGTGGCGTACGGAGCCGGGTTCGGTGCGGGCGACGACGAAGCACCAGTCGGACTCGTGGGCGAGTGAGGTCCAGATCTTCTGTCCGGTCACCGTCCACTCGTCGCCGTCGCGCTCGGCCCGGGTGCGTACGTTGGCCAGGTCGGAGCCGGCGTCCGGCTCGCTGTAGCCCTGGCACCACAGCTCCTCCACCGCGACGATCGGCGGCAGGAAGCGCTCGCGCTGCTCGGGTGTCCCGAAGGCCATCAGGGTGGGCCCGAGGAGCTGCTCGCCGATGTGGTTGACCCGGGCGGGGGCGTCGGCGAGGGCGTACTCCTCGTGGAAGGCGACCTGTTGCTCCAGGGTGGCCCCGCGGCCGCCGTACTCCTCCGGCCAGCCCACGCACGTCCAGCCGGCCGCGGCCATGTGGCGCTCCCAGGCGAGCCGCTCGGCGAACGCCTCGTGCTCACGGCCGGGGCCGCCGCGCCCGCGCAGGGCCGCGAACTCACCCTTCAGATTGGCCCCCAGCCAACCGCGGACCTCGGTGCGGAACTCCTCGACGCTGCTCATGGATGTACGTTAACCTACCAAACACTTGTTAGGGAAGGAGGGGCGGATGTCCGCTGCCCACGACCAAGCGGCCGAGCGCTCCCGGGAGCAGGACGGCCCGGCGCACTCGCAGAAGCAGGACGGCCCGGCGCGCTCCCCGGAGCAGGACGGCCCGGTGCGCTACGACCGGCAGGGGCCGGTGGCGACGATCACCATGAACCGGCCGGAGTACCGCAACGCCCAGAACTCCGCGATGACCTACGCCCTGGACCGGGCCTTCTACCGGGCCGCCGCGGACGACGAGGTCAAGGTCGTCGTCCTCGCCGGCTCGGGTAAGCACTTCTCGGCCGGCCACGACATCGGCACCCCGGAGCGCGACGCCCACCTGCCCTTCGAACGGAAGGCGGGGCTGTGGTGGGACCACTCGGACAAGGCGGGGGCGGAGAGCCGTTTCGCCCGCGAGTCCGAGGTCTACCTCGGCATGTGCCGCCGCTGGCGCGAGCTGCCCAAGCCCGTGGTGGCCTCGGTGCAGGGCGCCTGCGTCGCCGGCGGCCTGATGCTGGCCTGGGTGTGCGACCTGATCATCGCCTCCGACGACGCCTTCTTCGCCGACCCGGTGGTCCGCATGGGCATCCCCGGCGTCGAGTACTTCGCGCACCCCTGGGTGATGCCGCCGCGCATCGCCAAGGAGTTCCTGTTCACCGGGGAACGGATGAGCGCGCAGCGCGCCTACCAGGTCGGCATGGTCAACCGGGTCGTCCCCCGGGCCGAACTCACCGATCGCACGACGGAGTTGGCTCTCCGTATCGCCGAGATGCCCCGCATGGGACTGGCGTTGACCAAGCGTGCCGTCAACCAGGCCGAGGACCTCCAGGGTCTGCACACCGGCGTGGACTCGGTCTTCGGACTGCATCACCTGGCCCACGCGCACAACGCCGAGACCGCCGCCGACTCGCTCGGCGGCATGGACATCCGCGCCATGAAGGAGGGTTCGGCCTGATGGACCTCGGATTCACCGCCGACGAGGAGGCCTTCCGCGGCGAGGCCCGCGACTGGCTGCGCGCCCACGTCCCCGCGAAGCCGCTGCCCTCCCTGGAGACCGCGGAGGGCTTCGCCGCCCACCGGGACTGGGAGCGCACCCTGTTCGCCGACCGCTGGTCGGTGGTCTCCTGGCCGGAGGAGTACGGCGGGCGCGGCGCTTCGTGGCTGGAGTGGCTGATCTTCGAGGAGGAGTACTACGCGGCGGGCGCGCCCGGCCGGGTGAGCCAGAACGGCATCAACCTCCTCGCCCCCACCCTCTTCGAGCACGGCACCGACGAGCAGCGCGCCCGGATCCTGCCGTCGATGGCGAGCGGCGAGGTGATCTGGGCCCAGGCCTGGTCGGAGCCGGAGTCGGGCTCCGACCTCGCCTCGCTGCGCTCCACCGCCGTCCGCACCGAGGGCGGCTGGCTGCTCAGCGGCCAGAAGACCTGGTCGTCGCGGGCCGCCTTCGCCGACCGTGCCTTCGGCCTGTTCCGCAGCGATCCGGACACCGACCGGCCCCACCACGGTCTGACGTATCTGATGTTCCCGCTGGACGCCGACGGGGTGACCGTACGGCCCATCGGCCGGCTCGACGGCAAGCCCGCCTTCGCCGAGCTCTTCCTCGACGACGTCTTCGTCCCCGACGAGGACGTGATCGGCGAGCCCGGCCAGGGCTGGCGGGCCGCGATGAGCACGGCCGGCAATGAACGCGGACTGACCCTGCGCAGTCCCGGCCGCTTCACGGCCGCCGCCGACCGGCTCACCGAACTGTGGCGCTCGGCGGCCGAGCCGACCGACACCGCCCTGCGCGACCGGGTGGCCGACGCCGTCATCGCGGCCCGCGCCTACCGGCTGTTCGCGTACCGGAACGTCTCCCGGATCGCCGAGGGGGACTCGATCGGCGCCGAGTCCAGCCTGAACAAGGTCTTCTGGTCCGAACTGGACATCGCGCTGCACGAGACCGCCCTGGACCTGCTCGGGGCGCACGGCGAACTGTCCGACGCCGCCCCCGACGCCCCGGCGCACGGCGGCTGGGCCGAGGGCTACACCTTCTCCCTGGCGGGCCCGATCTACGCGGGCACCAACGAGATCCAGCGCGACATCATCGCCGAGCGGCTGCTCGGCCTGCCGAAGGGACGCCGGTGATGCGGTTCCTCCTGACCGACGAGCAGCGGCAGTTCGCCCGCTCGCTGGACGCCATGCTCGCGGCGGCCGGCACCCCCGCCGTGGTACGGGCCTGGGCCGACGGGGACACCGCGCCGGGGCGCGCGCTGTGGTCGAAGCTGGCCGACGCGGGTGTCTTCGCCCTCGCCGTGCCCGAGCGGTACGACGGGGTCGGCCTCCTGCCGGTCGAACTGGCCGTCGTTTTCGCCGAACTGGGCCGGCACGCGGTGCCGGGTCCGCTGGTGGAGACGGTGGCGGCGGCCGCGTTCCTGGACCGGCTCGGCAACGGTGCGATCGCGGCCGACTGGCTCCCGGGCATCGCCGCCGGCACGTCGGTCGTCTCCTTCGCCCTGCTCACCGCCGACGCTCCGTACGCGCTGGACGCCGCCACGGCGGACGCGGTGTTCGTGGTCGAGGGTGACACCGTCCGCCTCGCGGAGTCGGCGGGTGGGGTGCAGCGGTCCGCCGACCCGGCCCGCCGGCTCGCCCGTCCGCTCGGCGGTGCCGTCCTCGCCCGCGGTCCCGCCGTGACCGCCGCGGCCCGGCACGCGTCGCGCGTGGCCCGGCTGGCGACGGCCGCGCAGTCCCTCGGCCTGGGCCGCGCGCTGCTCGCGCGCACCGTCGAATACGTCGGACGGCGCACCCAGTTCGGTGTCCCGATCGGCTCCTTCCAGGCGGTCAAGCACCGGCTGGCCGACGTACTGATCGCGCTGGAGTTCGCCCAGCCGCTGCTCCACTCCGCCGCTCTCGCCCTGGCCGCGGACGGCCCGGACGCGGAGGGCCCGGACGCGGGCCGCGAGATCGCCGCGGCGAAGGTCGCGGCGGGACGGGCGGCCCACGGTGCGGCGCTCACCGCGCTGCATCTGCACGGAGCCCTCGGCTACACCGACGAACTCGACCTGTCCCTGTGGATCCGCAAGGCACGGCCCCTCCGTGATGCCTGGGGCACACCCGCCGTGTGCCGGGCCCGCGTCCTGGCCGGACCGGGCACCGCACCCGCACCCGCACCCGCACCCGCACCCGCGTCGGCGTCGGCGTCGGCACAAGAGGCGGTGGACGAGTGAGGCCGACCCAGGAGCAGGACGAACTCCGTTCGGCCGTACGGTCGTTGCTCGCCCGTCAGGAAGGCGCGAAGGCCTGGCGCCCGCTGACCGAGCAGATCGGCGCCGCCGGCCTGTGCGTACCCGAGGAGTACGGAGGCGCCGGGTACGGAGCGGTCGAGGTGCACGTGGTGATGGCGGAACTGGGCCGGGTGCTGAGCCCCGTACCGTATCTCGGCTCGGCCGTCGCGACCGTACAGGCGCTGCTCGCCTCCGGGGACGAGGCGGCCCGTGCGCGGCTGCTTCCGGGCATCGCCGCCGGCACCGCCGTGGGAGCGCTGGCCTGGGCGGAGGACGGGACCTGGGACCCGGCGGCGGTACGGAGCACGGCCGCACCGGGCCCCGGCGGATCCTGGCGGATCCACGGGGTCAAGCAGTACGTGCTCGACGGCGCCACCGCCGACGTCCTCCTGGTGGCCGCCCGCACCGACTCCGGGGTCTCCCTCTTCGAGGTGGCCGCGGACGATCCGGGAGTGCGCGCCGCCCCGTCCGTGACCATGGACGGGACCCGGCCACTGGCGCGGCTGACGTGCGAGGGGGCCGAGGGCCGGCTCATCGGGGCGGACGGTGACGGCGCCCGAGTGCTGTCCCACGTCCTGGATCTCGTCTGCACCGCGCTCGCCGCGGAGCAGGTGGGGGCGGCGGAGCGGTGCCTGGAGATCACGGTCGCCCATGTCCGGGAGCGCGTGCAGTTCGGCCGGCCGCTGGGCTCCTTCCAGGCCGTCAAACACCGGCTGGCGGACGCGTACGTCCTGGTGGAGTCGGCACGTTCGGCGGCGCTGGGCGCCGCCTTCGCGGCGGCGGAGACGGATGCGGATGCGGATGCAGGTACCGGGTCGGGGTCGGGGGGCCTCAGCAGGTACGCGGCCGTCGCCAAGTCCACCTGTTCGGAGGCGTTCTCGACGGTGGCGGGCGAGATGATCCAGCTGCACGGCGGTATCGGCATCACCTGGGAACACGACGCCCACCGCTACTTCAAGCGTGCGCACGGGTCCTCCCAGCTCTTCGGCCCGCCCGCCTGGCACCGGGCCCGGCTCGCCCGCGGTCTGGGGCTGACGGAGAAGAGCCGGCCGGACCGAGAAGCACGACAAGAACGACGAGAACGACAGGAACGGAAGGAAACGGCGTGAGCTTGAGGATCGTTGTCACTGTGAAGTACGTGCCCGACGCCACTGGCGACCGGCACTTCGCCGATGACC
>NZ_JAYMHD010000021.1:12206-152978 GCF_035656535.1 Streptomyces sp. H51 | reverse complement strand
GGTCAGGAGTTCAATTCTCCTTAGCTCCACGGATCGGCAACTCCGCGGGTCGACACACTGTCGAGTTGTCAAGGATCGTCGATCAGACCCCGTCCCTTCAGGGGCGGGATCTTTTCATTGCGTCCGCACCTGCGTCCGCACCTGTGTGGGGACCAGTGCCCGCGCCGTCGCCGTGGGCGGCCACAGAGCTTCCCTGCGCTCCAGCAGCACCGCCGTGCGCCGCGCCGTCTCCTCGTCGTCCGGCGTGTAGACGACGATCCGGCACTCCGGCATGCCGTTGACCGACATCGACACCGACGTCATCCGCAACTCGCCCACGTCCGCGTGCCGGAAGACCTTCACCCGCCGCCCCGGCTGTGCCACGTCGCCGGTCTCCCACAGCCCCGCGAACAGCGGGCTCGCCGCGGACAGGTCGCGTATGAAGTCCTCCCAGGCCGGCTCCCCGGCGTGCAGCCCGTAGGCGGCGCGCAGGGTCGCCACCATCACCGGCAGCTCCCGCTCCCGGAACAGCAGCGGGCAGCTCTCCTCGTCCGCCGTGAACAGCCTCCACAGCGCGTTGGGAGGATGGCCGGCCGGTATCGGATCCGGAGAGAACAGTTCCCGGTAGACGGAGTTGGCGGCCAGGATGTCGTACCGCGAGTTGTAGACCACCGCCGGGCGCGGGACCAGGGCGTCGATGATGCCCTGTATCTCGGGTCCCACCGTCTGCGCGAGCTCCTCCGGCGCGGGCGTGTACGGCACCTCCGCCAGGTGGTAAAGGTGCTCGCGCTCCGGCGGGTCCAGCCGCAGGGTGCGCGCCACCGCGTCCAGGACCTGCCCGGAGGCGTTGATCGGCCGGCCCTGCTCCAGCCACGTGTACCAGGTGACGCCCACGCCCGAGAGCTGGGCGACCTCCTCGCGGCGCAGCCCCGGAGTGCGGCGCCGCAGCCCCGGCGGCATGCCCACGTCCGCCGGTGTCACCCGGGCCCGCCTGCTGCGCAGGAACGCGGCCAGCTCGGGCCGCCGTCGCTGTGCCGTCCCCATCGTCACGCCCCCCTCGTCACGACCATCGTCGGTGCTTGCCGCGCCGCCTGCCAGGTGCTGTCAGTACCAGCATCGGCGGGCTCTCGGCACCCGTACCGGAGGGTCGCCAGGCTCAGTGGCATGACGACCACTCCCCGGACCACCTCCGGGACGGACGCCGGTACGCGGCCGGCTCCCCGTCCCGCATCCAGTAAAGCCCCCGCCACTGACAACCGGGCCCGGGCGGTGCTCGCGCTGGTGCTCGCGGCCCAGTTCATGGCGCTGCTCGACGTGTTCATCGTGAACGTCGCCGCCCCCGGCATCGGCACGGACCTGCGGGCGTCCGGAGCCGACCTGCAGCTGGTGATCGCCGGATACGCCGTCACGTACTCGGTCCTGCTGATCACCGGCGCCCGGCTCGGCGACCGTCTCGGGCACGGCCGGGTGCACCTCGCCGGGCTCGCCCTCTTCACCGCCGCCTCGCTCGCCTGCGGGCTGGCCCAGGGAGCCACCGAACTGATCGTCTTCCGGCTGGTGCAGGGAGCCGGCTCGGCGCTGATGATCCCGCAGGTGCTCAGCCTCATCCAGCGCACCTTCACCGGCGAGGCCCGGGCCCGGGCGCTCGGCGCCTACTCGGCGGTCCTCGCGGTCGGCGCCGCCGCCGGGCAGGTGGCCGGCGGGATCCTGGTCAGCGCCGACCTGTTCGGCACCGGCTGGCGGCCGGTGTTCCTCGTCAACGTGCCGGTGGGCCTCGTGCTGCTCGCCGTCGGCCGGCGCGTCCTGCCGCGCGGCGCGGGAGCGGAGCGGGCGCGCGGGCTGGACCTGCCGGGCCTGCTGCTGCTCGGCGCGGCCGTGTCGCTGTTCACGGTGCCGCTGGTGCTCGGCCAGGAGGAGGACTGGCCGCTGTGGTCCTGGCTGTCGCTGGCCGCCTCGGCCGTCCTGTTCGCCGCGTTCTGCCGCTACGAGTCCCGGCTCGCCCGGCGCGGCGGCGCCCCGCTGATCGCGCCCCGGGTGCTGCGCCACCCCGGTATGAGCCTTGCGGCCTTCCGGGTCTTCGCCGTGATGGCCGTCAACGGCGGCTTCCTGTTCGCGCTCACCCTGCACGTCCAGGGCGGTCTTGGCCACAGCGCCCTGCGCTCCGGTCTCACCTTCGCGCCGACCGCGGTGGTCTTCGGGCTGGTCGGGCTGACCTGGCGGTCCTGGCCGGCGTCCTGGCAGCGCCTGCTGATCCCCGCCGGGTTCGTGGTCACGGCGCTGTCCGTGGCGGGCGTGGGGCTGCTGTTCGAGGGCGGCGACCAGGGCGGCGCGGCGGTGTACGTCGCGTCCGCCGGTGTCGGCGCGGGACTCGCGCTCGGCTTCAGCCCCACCCTGACCCGCGCGCTGGCGACCGTGCGGCAGGAGGACGCGGCGGACGCCAGCGGTCTGCTGGCGACGGTCACCCAGCTCGGCCAGCTGACCGGAGTCGCCGCGTTCGGCACACTGTTCTTGAACCGGCTTGAGTCACTCGGGGCCTTCACGGCGTATACCTCTGCGGAGGCGCTTCTGGCGTGCATGTCCGCGCTGGCCGGGACGGCCGCGGCGGGTGCCGTGTCCGGACTGGTACTGAGGCGTCGCTGACCGTATCGGTCCGGCCGTGGCAGAATCAAACGGCCGGAAGGGGGCGCGACCCGACGGGAGGGAGCAGTGATGCCTGCGAGCATCCTCGAGGAGGTCGGCCACCTTCTCGAAGCGGCGTCGACACGGGACACGGTCACCCGGCTGAGCTGCCCTTCCTGCGGTTCCGTGCATGTCGCCCAGGTCCTCGGCGACAACGGCGGGATCTCCTACGTGTGCACGGCCTGCGGCCACAGCTGGAGCTGAGCGATGGGTGCACACCGACGGAAGTGCGACTGGTGCGGCAGCGGTACGCCGATCGTCCGCGACATGGAGCCGGTCAACCCCGACTACCAGTACTGGTGCGAGGAGTGCGCGCGGGCGCTGATCATAAAAGGCGACCCGATCGAGACGTACCGCGAACTCGAGGGCGAGCCGATCTACGGCCGGCTCCTGGAGGAGCACTGCACCCTCAAACGCTTCTACTCGTTCGTCACCGCCTGACCCCGGTGGGCGTCCGAAGTGGCGCCGACGAAAACGATTTGGTGTTGGCCGGGGTCGACCGTGTAATGTTGGCGTCGCCGCCGGGGAAACCCGGTGGGACACCGGCAAGGGGCTATAGCTCAGTTGGTAGAGCGCCTGCATGGCATGCAGGAGGTCAGGAGTTCAATTCTCCTTAGCTCCACAGCGATCGAGGGCGGGTCATCCGATGGATGGCCCGCCCTCGGTGCGTCCGAGCACACTTCAGCGCCTCCCGGTGCGTGCGAGGGCCGAGACGGGACGGCGGGCCACCCCCAGCAGGGTTGGCCCGCCGTCCCGTTCGGGCCCGCCTCAGCGGCCCAGCGCCCGCCGCCCCCGGCCCTGCGAGAGCACCGGGAGGTTGCGGGAGGGGGCCCGGTCGCGCGGGGCCTCCTCCTCGATGCGCAGGGCGAGCGCGGGGCAGCGGCGCACCGCGCGCAGCGCCTTGGCCTCCGCGTAGCGCGGGACCTGCGCCTGCGCCACGGTGGGGAAGCCGTCGGCGCCGAGTTCGAACACCTCCGGGAGGATGTCCGCGCACAGGCCGTGCCCCCGGCACAGCGTCCAGTCGACGTAGATCTTCTGACGGCTCGGGCCGGTCTCCTCGGGCTCCGCGCCGCCCGGGATGCCGGTGGCGGCCCTGCCCCCCTCGAACAGCGGCAGGACGCCCTCCACCGGCCGTCCGCAGCCGTTGCCGAGGACGTGCGCGGCGAGGTCGTCGGTGAACGCCTTGATGGTCGACTCCAGGAACATCGCGGAGCCGTCGGGGTGCGAGCACGCCCCGCGCCGCTTGACGTTCCTGGCGACCTGCTTCAGCGCCTCCAGGGCGGCCGGGCCGCCGCCGTTGATGATGTCCTCCATGCCGCGCGCGGCCGCGGGCAGGCCGAGGTAGCAGGGACCGCACTGGCCCGCGCTCTCCTCCGCCAGCCACTGCGCCACGCGCAGCGACTCGCCCAGCGGGCAGGTCTCCTGGCTGATCGGCAGGATCGCCCCGGCGCCCAGCGAACCGCCCACCGCGTCCAGCGAGTTGCGGGAGACGATCGCCTCGTCGACGGTGGCCGCGTCGATCCACTTGCCGTGGTAGCCGCCGGTCAGCACGCCCTGCGGCACCGGCGGCGCGCCGGCCAGCTGCAGCACGTAACGCAGCGGAACGCCCGTGGGGACCTCGATCACCATCGGGCGGGCGACGGCGCCGGAGACGGTCAGCATGACGGTGCCGGGCTCGTCGTACAGGCCGGTGTTGCCGTAGCGCTCCGGGCCGATGCGGGCGGCGATGGCGAGCTGCGCGAACGTCTCGGCGTTCGACAGCAGGGTGGGCGCTCCGCCGACGCCGTTCTGCGAGGCGCTGACCTTGCGGCCGGGCGGGATCGCCGGGCCGCCGTCGATGGAGCGGATCAGCGACGCGGCGGCGCCGGTGACCATCCGCACGGGGTTGCGCTGCACGAACGCGCGCAGCGCCGAGCGGCGGCTGTTGCTCAGCCCGCGTTCGGCGAGCGCGGCCTCCATCGAGCGCTGGGTGGACTCCCGGGTGACCCCCACCACCAGCGTGCGGGCGCCCAGCGCCTCGGCGCACAGCAGCGCGCCGTCCAGGATGAGGTGCGGGGCACGGTTGATGAGCACCGTGTCCTTGCGGCAGGCCGGTTCGTCCTCGCTTCCGTTGACGACCACGACCGGCCGTACGCCGCGCTTGATCGCCGACTCGGCGACCGAGCGCAGCTTCCTGTGGAAGGGGAAGCCCGCGCCGCCGCGCCCCTTGAGGTTGATGCTCTCGGAGAGCTGTGCGAGCCGCTCGCCGCCCAGGGGTTCGAGCGGCCCGTGCACCTTGAGGTGCATGGGCAGGTCGAGCCGTTCGACAAGGTCGAAGCCCGACGTGAGCTGTGGAAGGCCGACCACGCGGACTTCCGGGACGTCGGGCAGGGCCTCGTTCACCTATAGCCTCCGGAAGGCGTGCTCCAGGGTTCGCCCGGACCCGGTGCGTCGAAGGACGCGCCGGGAGCGGGTTCGCCCGCGGGACCGCTGTTGTACGTGTCGTCGGGGTTGTACGTGCCGTAGCGGGTGTTCGTCTCACCGGTGCCGTACACGTCACCGCCCTGGTAGGCGGCCGCGCCCGCGCTGCCGTAGGCGGGGATGTGGTAGCCGGTGTCCTGGAGCGGGTCGTAGGCCGACGGCGGCGCCTCGCCGACCGGCGGCGGCGACGGGACCGGCCAGCTGCCCGAGGTGCTGCCGCCGGTGTCCGCGCGCGGCGTCGGCTGCGTCGGCTGCGTCGCCTGCGTGTCCGCCGACAGGTCCATGCGGGCGGTCCGGTCGGCCGGGAAGGGCTGCTGCGCCCCGCGCGGGGTGGAGACGGCGCGGTAGGCGGCCGCGAAGCCGTTCGCCGGCTCCGGGGGCATGGTGCGCGAGGCCGGGGCCTCGTAGTGCGGAGCCTCGTACCGCGCACCCTCGTACCGCGAACCCTCGTACCGCGAACCCTCGTACTGGGGGGCCTCGTACTGGCGGGCCTCGTACCGGGGGGCCGAGGCGGATGCCGCCGTCGCCGCGCGGGACGACGGCCTCGGCACGCGCGCGTTGCCGTAGCCCGGCAGCGCGGAGGCCGCCTCGGCCGTCCGGGCCCGGCTCGCGTCCAGCTCGTCGCGGCCCGCGCGTTCCTCCGTGCCCAGGAAGGCGGCGATCCGGTCGGCGACCCTGCGCTTGAAGGGGCGGGGAGCCGCGCGCAGGGCGAGCGCCGCGGCGACCGCGACCAGGCACAGCTCGTACGACACCATGAAGAACGTCTTCGCCGGGCGTCCCGCGAACAGGCCGTGGACCAGGGCCGCGCACCAGGCGGGGTAGGCCAGCATGTGCATCGCGCGCCAGCGTGCGGCCACCGGCGCGGGGGAGGCGAACTGGTTGCGCAGGGCGCCGGTGACCCCCACGAAGATCATGAGCAGGCCGGCCAGCGAGCCGAGGCCGATGAGTCCGGCGCTGCCCTGGACGCCGAGACCGAAGGGGATCAGCGCGGCGACCAGCCGGGTGTGGTCGAGCGCCAGCTTGATGGTGATGTGCACGAGCAGGAACGCGATGGAGGCGACGGCGGTCACCCGGTGGATGCCCTGCGCCACGATGCGCTGGCGGATGTTCAGGACGAGCCGGTCCTGGGCCACCAGCCCCCAGATCACCGAGCAGGTGAGGCTCACCAGGGACAGGACGCCCGCGCCGAAGTTGAGGAAGTCCTGGAGCCAGCCGCCTCCGAACAGCACGACGACCGGTATGAGCAGCAGTACGACAGCGGTCGCCACCCCGTAGGCCGACCGGCCCGGTTTGGGGAGCGAGCTGTTGCTACGACGAGGGTTCATGGGGGCAACTCCGAGCAGTTTCGGGAAAGCGGTCCCGCTGCCGAACTTTAGGTGGCGCCATACCGGCGGGTAGGAGGTTTGGGCTATTGGGTTGTCGTGCGGGCGGTGGGTGGTCGCGGTGATGTCCTGTAGTTGTCGTTACGCGAAGTAACCTCCGGCTCCGGCTCCGGCTCCGGCTCCGGCTTCGGCCCCCGGCGCCGGGCGGCACCGGGGGCCAAGGAGGCATACGGATGCGCTTCGCGGTCTGCTCAAGGGCTGCGGTACCCTAACGCCATGCGTGCCGTACGCCTTCTGCTTAGCGAGCCGCGCTGATCAGTCCCGACCACCGGGTGAATCGGATGGTCGGCATCGGCGCGGCGTCCCCTCCTGTGCGAGGGGATTTTTCGTTTCCTGGGGAAGCACAGCCGCCGGCAGAGACGACCGATGGAGCTTTGAGGATCATGAGCGAGACGAACCCCGCTGCCACCGCTGCGACGCCGGCGGAGGTGGCGCCGCACCGCTACACGGCCGTCATGGCCGCGGAGATCGAGGCACGCTGGCAGGACTTCTGGGACGTCGAGGGCACGTACGCGGCGCCGAACCCCGAGGGCGACCTGGCGGGCGACCCCGAGGTCGTCGCCCGGCCCAAGAAGTTCATCATGGACATGTTCCCGTACCCGTCCGGCGCCGGCCTGCACGTCGGCCACCCGCTGGGGTACATCGCCACCGACGTCTTCGCCCGCTTCCAGCGGATGACCGGCCACAACGTCCTGCACACCCTCGGCTTCGACGCCTTCGGCCTGCCCGCCGAGCAGTACGCCGTGCAGACCGGCACCCACCCGCGCGTGTCCACCGAGGCCAACATCGAGAACATGAAGGCCCAGCTGCGCCGGCTGGGCCTGGGCCACGACAAGCGCCGGTCGTTCGCCACGATCGACCCGGACTACTACAAGTGGACCCAGTGGATCTTCCTGCAGATCTACAACTCCTGGTACGACGACGAGGCGGACAAGGCCCGCCCGATCTCCGAGCTGATCGCCCAGTTCGAGACCGGTGAGCGCACCGTGCCCGGCCACACGCGCGCCTGGCACGAACTGAGCGCCGCCGAGCGCGCCGACGTCCTGGGCGAGTTCCGGCTGGCCTACGCCTCCGACGCGCCGGTCAACTGGTGCCCCGGCCTGGGCACCGTGCTGGCCAACGAGGAGGTCACCGCCGACGGCCGCTCCGAGCGCGGCAACTTCCCCGTCTTCAAGGCCAAGCTGCGCCAGTGGAACATGCGGATCACCGCGTACGCCGACCGACTGCTGGACGACCTGGAGGAGCTGGACTGGCCCGAGGCCATCAAGCTGCAGCAGCGCAACTGGATCGGCCGCTCCGAGGGCGCCCGCGTCGACTTCCCCATCGACGGCGAGCGGATCACCGTCTTCACCACCCGCCCCGACACCCTGTTCGGCGCGACCTACATGGTCCTGGCGCCCGAGCACCCGCTGGTGGAGAAGTTCACCCCGGAGGCCTGGCCCGAGGGCACCCACCAGGTGTGGACGGGCGGTCACGCCACGCCCGCCGACGCCGTCGCCGCCTACCGCGCGCAGGCCGCCTCCAAGTCGGACGTGGAGCGGCAGGCCGAGGCCAAGGACAAGACCGGCGTCTTCATCGGCGCGTACGCGACCAACCCGGTCAACGGCGAGCGGATCCCCGTCTTCATCGCCGACTACGTCCTGATGGGCTACGGCACCGGCGCGATCATGGCCGTGCCCGCGGGCGACCAGCGCGACTTCGAGTTCGCGCGCGCCTTCGAGCTGCCGGTCCACTGCATCGTCGAGCCGACCGACGGCCGCGGCACCGACACCTCGACCTGGGAGGACGCCTTCGCCTCCTACGACGCGAAGATCATCAACTCGTCCAACGACGAGATCTCCCTGGACGGCCTGGGCGTCGCCGACGCCAAGGCCCGCGTCACCGAGTGGCTGGAGCGCCGCGGCATCGGCGAGGGCACCGTCAACTTCCGGCTGCGCGACTGGCTGTTCAGCCGCCAGCGCTACTGGGGCGAGCCCTTCCCCATCGTCTACGACGAGGACGGTGTCGCCCACGCGCTGCCCGAGTCGATGCTGCCGCTGGAGCTGCCCGAGGTCGAGGACTACAGCCCGCGCACCTTCGACCCGGACGACGCCGACACCCAGCCCGAGACCCCGCTCTCGCGCAACGACGAATGGGTCCACGTCACCCTGGACCTGGGCGACGGGCGCGGCCCGCGCGAGTACCGCCGCGAGACCAACACCATGCCCAACTGGGCCGGCTCCTGCTGGTACGAGCTGCGCTACCTGGACCCGCACAACGAGCACCAGCTGGTCGACCCCGAGATCGAGCGGTACTGGATGGGCCCGCGGGACGGGCAGCCGCTCGGCGGCGTCGACCTGTACGTCGGCGGCGCCGAGCACGCCGTGCTGCACCTGCTGTACGCCCGCTTCTGGTCCAAGGTGCTGTACGACCTGGGGCACGTCTCCTCCGCCGAGCCGTTCCACAAGCTGTTCAACCAGGGCATGATCCAGGCCTACGTCTACCGCGACAGCCGCGGCATCGCGGTGCCCGCGGCCGAGGTGGAGGAGCGCGACGGCGCCTACTACTACCAGGGCGAGAAGGTCTCCCGGCTGCTGGGCAAGATGGGCAAGTCCCTGAAGAACGCGGTCACCCCGGACGAGATCTGCGCCGAGTACGGCGCCGACACGCTGCGCCTGTACGAGATGGCGATGGGCCCGCTGGACGTCTCCCGGCCGTGGGACACGCGCGCGGTGGTCGGCCAGTTCCGGCTGCTGCAGCGGCTGTGGCGCAACATCGTCGACGAGGCCACCGGCGAGACGACGGTCGTCGACGCCGAGGCCGACGAGGAGACGCTGCGCGCCCTGCACAAGTCGATCGACGGCGTGCGCCAGGACCTGGAGGGCCTGCGCTTCAACACCGCCATCGCCAAGGTCACCGAGCTGAACAACCACCTGACCAAGGCCGGCACCCCGGTGCCCCGCTCGGTCGCCGAGCCGCTGGTGCTGATGGTCGCCCCGCTGGCCCCGCACATCGCCGAGGAGCTGTGGCGCCGCCTGGGCCACACCGACTCCGTCGTCCACCAGGACTTCCCGGTGGCCGACCCGGCGTACGTCGTCGACGAGACGGTGACCTGCGTGGTGCAGATCAAGGGCAAGGTCAAGGCGCGGCTGGAGGTCTCGCCGGCCATCTCCGAGGAGGAGCTGGAGAAGGTCGCGCTGGCCGACGACAAGGTGGTGGCGGCGCTGGACGGCGCCGGGATCCGCAAGGTCATCGTGCGGGCGCCGAAGTTGGTGAACATCGTTCCCGCGTGATCGTCACCCGGGTGATCTTCCTCGCGTGATCGTCCCCCGCGTGATGTCTCTCGGGTGATCTTCCTCGCGTGATGTTTCTCGGGTGATCTTTGCCTGGTGATCGGCCGACCGCCTCATCCGGGTGGTCCCCTACGGGCAGGTTCGGGGTTTCTCCGGAACTCCGAACCTGCCCGTTGCGTTTACCGTGGAGGAGCGGCGCGGTGCGCGCCGTGACGCCGGAGGAGGAGCGCAGTGGAAGCAGTGATCGCAGTCTTCGCCCTGCTTTTCGTGCTCTTGGTGGTGCTCGGCGCCTACGCCACGGTGAAAGCGGTCGGCGCCGCCAAGCGGGGCGTGGACCGCACCCTCACCCAGGCCCGGCGCACGGTCGAGGACCACACGCTGCGGGCCAAATCCTTCGCCCAGCCCGGTCCGGCCGGCGAGCTGGCCCAACTCCGGCTGAAGCTGCGGACGTCGATGCGCGCCACCCAGGACGCGCTGAACGCGGGCCTGCCCGAGGACGCGTCACTCAAGGAGTCCCTGGGCCTCTTCGAGCGTCTCAGCGCGTACGGGCACGAACTGGACGGCGAACTCAGGCGCCTGGAGTCCGAGCCGGACCGCCGGCGGCTCGTCGAGCGACTTCCCGCCCTGCGCGAACGCGTCGAACGCGTCATCGGCTCGGCGGACTCGCTGCGTTGGGCGGCCCGCGACCGGGCCCGCCGCTTCGCCGACGACGAACTGGACGCGCTGAGCACGCAGATCGACGTCGAGGCGGGCGCCCTGCGCCACTGGACCGAACCGGAAGACACCCCCGCCTCCGCTCCCGCCTCGCGGCCCCGGACCCCGGCCGCCGACGGCCCGACGGCCCCGCAGACCTCTCCGGAGCCGACCGCCCCGGGCCAGGCCCAGGAGCCGGCCCGGCCCGCCATCAACCCTCCGGTACGGCCTCCTGTCCACCCCTGGCAGAAGAAGGCCCGCCCGGAGACGACGACGTGATCCGGTCAAGGTATCCCCAGGTGAAAAGGGTCGAGCTGCCGCCCGGGCAGCCCGCCAGGTAACCTCCAGCTCATGTCCCGCCATGTCGCGATCGTCACCGATTCAACGGCCTACCTGCCGCCGCGGACGATGGAGCGCCACGGCATCACAGCGGTCCCCCTGACGGTGGTCCTCGGCGACCGGGCGCTGGAGGAGGGCACGGAGATCTCCACCCGCTCCCTGGCCCAGGCTCTGCAGAAGCGACGCCCCGTCACCACCTCCAGGCCCAGCCCGCAGCTCTTCGCCGAGACCTACCGGAAGGTCGCCGAGTCCGGGGTGACCGGCATCGTCTCCCTCCACCTGTCCGCCGAACTGTCCGGCACCTACGACGCGGCCGTCCTCGCGGCGCGCGAGGCGCCGGTCCCGGTGCGGGTGGTGGACACCGGCATGATCGCGATGGCGCTGGGCTTCTGCGCGCTCGCCGCGGCGAGGACCGCGGAGGGGGGCGGCACGGTGGACGAGGCGGTCACGGCCGCGGAGAAGCGGGCCTCGGGCACGTCCGCCTTCTTCTACGTCGACACCCTCGACTATCTGCGCCGCGGCGGACGGATCGGCGCCGCCCGAGCCCTGCTCGGCTCCGCGCTCGCCGTGAAACCACTGCTTCAGCTGCGGGACGGCCGTATCGAGCCGCTGGAGAAGGTGCGGACGGCGTCGAGGGCGATCGCCCGCCTGGAGGAGATCGTGACCGACCGCGCCGGCGGCGCCGAGGTCGACATCGCCGTCCACCACCTCGCCGCGCACGACCGGGCGGAGGCCCTGGCGGACCGGCTTCGGGCCCGGGTGCCCGGCCTGGCCGACCTGCATGTGAGCGAGGTCGGAGCGGTGATCGGGGCCCATACGGGGCCCGGGCTGCTGGGGGCCGTGGTCTCGCCCCGGTGATCGGGCCACGTCACCGCCTCCGCCGACGCCGCTGCCGCACCCTTTCACCCACGTGGGTGGCCGAGTTGTCCACAACCGGGCAGTAGTCCACGGATTCCGGGCAAGATCATCGCGCGGTGGGCGAGGTGCCCGATCCTCGACGCATGGCACTTCGATCACGTTCACGCACAGCGACCGCGACCAGTGGCCCGGGGCGGGTCCCTGCCTCCGACGGCCGGGTCCGCCATCGCCGCGCGCCCGGACTCGGCGCCGCCCGCCACCGGCGCGCCTCGGCGGACGAACTCCGCCGGCGTGCCGGGGCGCTCTTCCCCGAACGCGTCGGCGCGGCGGAGGAGTCGGGGACCGGACCGCCGGGCGGGCGGTGGTGGGGAGGGGACGGCCGGAGGAGCGGTGAGGCGCCTGCGGACCCGCCATCAGAGGCCACGGGGGAGGGCCCGCCGACACCGGTCGCTTCCGCTGAGACGGAGACGGAGACGGAGACGGAGAGGGAGAGGGGGGCGAAGGCGGCGGCGGACGCGGATGCGGACACCGGGAGCGCGGTGGATGCGGTGGATGCGCGCGGGGACTGGCGGGGGTCGGCCGGGGCGGCGCTGCGGGAGCGGATGCCGCTGTGGGTGCAGACGCGGTGCGGGCTGGAGCGGCGGAGCGTGATCGCCCTCGCGGCGCTGCTGGTCCTCACGGTCGTGTTCGCCGCCCAGCACTTCTGGGCCGGTCGCACGCAGTCCGTGCGGGCGCCCGAGGTGGTGCGGGCGGTGGCCGCCGCCGGGGGACGGGCCACCTCGGGCGCCCGCGCGTCCGGCGGCCCGGCGGGGGCGGTGCCGAGTGCCCGGGGATCGGCCGGCGCCGAGATCGTGGTGGACGTCAGCGGCAAGGTGCGCGACCCGGGAATCCACCGCCTGCCCGCCGGTGCGCGAGTGGTGGACGCCCTGCGGGCGGCGGGCGGGGTACGCCCGGGCACGAGGACCGAAGGGCTCAACCAGGCCCGCTTCCTGGTGGACGGCGAGCAGGTCGTCGTCGGCGGCCCGGTCCCCGCGCCGGTGCCCGGCGGCGGTCCGGCGGAGGCGGGGGTGGCTGGTGCGCCGGTGTCCCTCAACACGGCCACGGCGGACCAGCTCGACGCCCTGCCGGGCGTGGGACCGGTGCTGGCCCGGCACATCGTCGACTACCGCACCCAGCACGGCGGCTTCCGCTCGGTCGACGAACTGCGCGAGGTCAACGGCATCGGCGACCGCCGCTTCGCCGATCTGCGCACCCTCGTACGGCCATGAGCCCCGCCCCCGACATCCCGCCCGGGCACGCTTCCGGAGCCGGGGTGGGCGGCAGCCGGCACCCGGTGTCCCGTCCGGCCGTTCACGCCGGTTCCGGACGACGGCTCGGGGACGCCCACCCGCGCCAGGAAGGGCCCGCGGACCTGCGGCTCGTACCGCCCGCGGTCGCGGTCTGGGGCACGGCCGCGCTGACGCTGGACGCCCGGTGGGAGTGGGTCTTCGGTGTGGTGGCCGTCTGCCTCGTGGGGGCCGGTCTGTTGCTGCCGACGCGGAAAGCCGTCCGAGCGCGTGCCCGGACCTCGCGTGGTGCCTGGCCGCGCGTCTCGCTCGCCGCCGTTCTGCTCTGTGCCGCCGCGGCCGCCGTCTCGGCCGGGTTGCACGGCGCCGATCTGCGGCGCGGGCCGGTGCCCGCGCTCGCGCGGCAGTACGCCACGGTGACCGCCGAGGTCGAGGTCGCCTCCGATCCGCGGCTCACCCGGCCCCGGATCACGGGGGACCGTGCCGCTCCGGCCGCCGTGCTGATCGACGCCGACGTGCGGCGGGTGACCGAGGCGGACGGGACGGCGGTGTCGACACGGACACCGGTGCTGCTGATCGTCGACGTCCGGACGGAAGGTGTCCGGGCGGGAAACAGGGGAGCCGCCGCCGCGGGCGCGGCCGACACCGCTCGCGCGTCGCCGTGGCTGGGCCTGCTGCCCTCCACCCGCGTCCGTGTCACGGCACGGGTGGTGCCCCCGCTGGCGGGCGGCGGCAGAGTCGCGGGCGTGCTGCGGGTACGGGGACAGGCCGTGCCGGACGTCGTGGGGGAACCGTCGCGGGCGCAGCGGTTCGCCGGGCGGCTGCGCGCCGGACTGCGCGAGGCGACCGACGCGCTGCCTGCGGACGCCCGGGCGCTGCTGCCGGGACTGGTCGTCGGGGACACCTCGCGGATCACCCCGGAACTCGACGAGGCGTTCAAGGAGACCGACCTGGCACACATGCTCGCCGTGTCCGGGAGCAACCTCACGATCATCCTCGCCCTGCTCGTCGGGCCGCCCGGCCTGGCGAGGCTGGCGGAACGGCGCGGGCTCGCGCCCCGCCTCGGCATCCCCCTGCGGACGACCGCGCTGCTCGGCGGGGCGCTCACACTCGGATTCGTCGTCGTGTGCCGGCCGGACCCGAGCGTGCTGCGGGCGGCGGCCTGCGGAGCGGTCGCGCTGCTCGCGCTGGCGACCGGCCGCCGCAGATCCCTGATCCCCGCGCTGGCGACGGCCGTTCTGCTGCTGGTGCTGTACGACCCGTGGCTGGCCCGCAGTTACGGCTTCCTGCTCTCCGTGCTGGCCACCGGCGCCCTGCTCACCCTCGCGCCGCGCTGGAGCGAGGCGCTGCGGCGGCGCGGCCTCCCGCCGAGAGCGGCGGAGGCGCTGGCCGCGGCGGGCGCCGCGCAGGCCCTGTGCGCACCGGTCGTCGCCGTGCTGTCGGCGCGCGTGAGTGTGGTGGCGGTGCCGTGCAACCTGATCGCGGAGCTCGCGGTGGCACCGGCCACGGTGCTGGGGTTCGCCGCGCTGGCGGTGGCACCCGTGGCGTTGCCCGTCGCCAAGGCGCTCGCGTGGTGCGCGAGTTGGCCGGCCGGGTGGATCGCGGGCGTGGCCCGTACGGGGGCCGCGCTGCCCGGCGGGGGAGTGGACTGGCCGGGGACCTGGGGCGGTGCGGCGCTGCTCGGCCTGGTCACGCTGGTCGTCCTGGTCCTCGGTCGGCGGCTGCTGCGGCATCCGTGGTGGTGCGGGGCACTGGGAGTGCTGCTCGCCCTGCTGGTGGTGCAGCCGCCGCCGTTGGCCAGGGTGATCACGGGCTGGCCGCCGCCGGGATGGCGGCTGGTGATGTGCGACGTGGGGCAGGGGGACGCGATGGTGCTCGCGGCGGGGGCGGGCAGCGGTGTCGTCGTGGACGCCGGGCCCGACCCCACGCTCGTCGACCGCTGCCTGCGCACGCTCGGCATCACGAGGATCCCGTTGGTGGTGCTGACCCACTTTCACGCCGACCACGTCGCCGGGCTGCCGGGCGTGCTGCGGGGCCGGTCGGTGGGCGGGATCGAGACGACCGGCTTTGAACAGCCCGCCGATCAGGTGGAGTTCGTGCGGAAGGAGGCGGACGCCGGGCATATCCCGCTGAGCCGCGCGGTCGCCGGGGAGCGGCGGCGCACGGGCCCGCTGTCCTGGCAGGTGCTGTGGCCCCCGGCCGGCCCCACACCCGACCCGGACGGGCCGAACGACGCCAGTGTCACCCTGCTGGTCCGTTCGGCGGGGCTGCGTCTGCTGCTGCTCGGGGACCTCGAACCCCCGGCGCAGCAGGCCTTGTCGAGGGCGCCGGAGGGTGCCCTGCTGGAAGGGGTGGACGTGCTGAAGGTCGCGCATCACGGTTCGGCGTACCAGGACCCGGAGCTGATACGCCGGGTGGCGCCGCGGCTGGCGCTCATCTCCTGCGGCGCGGACAACCCGTACGGGCATCCGGCGCCCGGCACGGTGGCGGCGCTGCGGGCCGGGGGCGCGGTGGTGGTACGGACGGACCGGGACGGGGCGCTCGCGGTGGCCGGGACCGGCACGGGGCTGCGCGTCGCGGGAGACTGACGGCATGTCGCTCTCGCCCCTGCGGCGAGTGCCGAGTGCCGAGTGCTGAGTGCCGACCGTGCGCCGGGCGGGGTGGCGGAGAATGGGCTCGTGAGCGACGTGAGACATGTGCTGGTGCTGCCCGACCGCGACGCCGCGCAGGAGGCGGCCCGGGCGCTGGGGGAGCGGTTCGAAACCGACGAGGAGCCGGAACTGGTGCGCGACGCCCTGGCCGGCGAGGACGACGCCGAGGACGCGCAGTGGCTCGTCGTGCTGCGGGACGCGGAGTCGCGGCTGGACGCGGCCGAGCTGGACGCGTTCGCCGGGGAGTGGGACGGCTGGCGCGAGGAGCCGTAGGCCGCCGGGCCGTGGGGCGGACACGGGCCACGGCGACGACACGTGCCACGGCGACGACACGGGCCACGGCGACGACACGTGCCACGGCGACGACACGGGCCGCTGCCACGACGTGGGCCGCGGGGCCGATGTGGGCTCTGGGGCCCAGGTGGGCCGCGGAGCGGACACGGGCCCTGGGTTCGACACGGGCCCTGGGTTCGACACGGGCAGCGGGGCCGGGCGGGCAGCGGTGCGGTGCCCGGCCCTCGATGTCGGTGCCGCGTGCCATGCTTGTCGCGATGGCCAGGAAGACTGCGAACGACGACCCTCTCGCCCCGGTGACCCTTGCCGTGGGCCAGGAGGACCTGCTGCTCGACCGTGCCGTGCAGGAGGTGGTGGCCGCCGCCCGGGCCGCCGACGCCGACACGGACGTACGGGACCTCACCTCGGACCAGCTGCAGCCCGGCACGCTCGCCGAGCTGACCAGCCCCTCGCTCTTCGCCGAGCGCAAGGTCGTGGTCGTGCGCAACGCGCAGGACCTGTCCGCCGACACGGTCAAGGACGTGAAGGGGTACCTCGGAGCGCCCGCCGAGGAGATCACCCTCGTGCTGCTGCACGCGGGCGGTGCCAAGGGCAAGGCCCTGCTCGACGCGGCCCGCAAGGCGGGCGCGCGGGAGGTGGCGTGCCCGAAGATGACGAAGCCGGCCGACCGGCTGGCCTTCGTGCGGGGGGAGTTCCGGGCGACCGGGCGGTCCGCCACCCCCGAGGCGTGCCAGGCGCTCGTCGACGCGATCGGAAGCGACCTGCGGGAGCTGGCGTCCGCGGTCTCCCAACTGGTCGCCGACGTCGAGGGGACCATCGACGAGGCGGTCGTCGGTCGTTACTACACCGGGCGGGCCGAGGCGTCGAGCTTCACGGTCGCCGACCGCGCCGTGGAAGGGCGGGCGGCCGAGGCCCTGGAGGCGCTGCGCTGGGCGCTGGCGACGGGCGTCGCGCCGGTGATGATCACCAGCGCCCTCGCGCAGGGCGTGCGGGCGATCGGCAAGCTGTCCTCCGCGCGCGGGGGACGGCCCGCCGATCTGGCGCGGGAGCTGGGCATGCCGCCGTGGAAGATCGACCGGGTGCGCCAGCAGATGCGGGGCTGGACCCCGGACGGGGTCGCGGTCGCCCTGCGCGCGGTCGCCGACGCCGACGCCGGGGTCAAGGGCGGCGGGGACGACCCCGGGTACGCCCTGGAGAAGGCGGTGGTCACCATCGCCCGCGCCGCGCGCAGCCGACGGTAGGAGCCCGGGCCC
Organism: Streptomyces sp. H51; assembly: GCF_035656535.1. Classification (NCBI taxonomy): domain Bacteria; kingdom Bacillati; phylum Actinomycetota; class Actinomycetes; order Kitasatosporales; family Streptomycetaceae; genus Streptomyces; species Streptomyces sp. H51. Next base: position 135,832 of record NZ_JAYMHD010000021.1, on the reverse strand, counting down.
GCCTCCGAGCCGGAGCTCTCCGGGTCCGAGCCGACGTCTCCGAGCCGACGTCTCCGGGTCCGAGCCGACGTCTCCGAGCCGACGTCTCCGGGTCCGACCCGGAGTCTCCGGGACGAACGAAGGCCCCGCCTCCCCGCCCCTGGGGAAGGGGAGAGGAGCCGGGGCCTTCGGTGAAGCCGGTGAGTCCGTACCCGCGTGGCGAACGCAGGCCGCGTACGGACTCGGGATGCCGGACGGGAGCGGATGAGAGAGGGCCCGCTCGATTCCCTCCGGCGGTCAGATCAAGAGTTGGTGTCAGCCCTTGAGGGACGCGACCTTGGCAGCCAGCGCCGACTTCTTGTTGGCGGCCTGGTTCTTGTGGATGACGCCCTTCGAGACGGCCTTGTCGAGCTGACGCGCGGCAGCGCGCTGGTACTCGGTGGCCTTCTCGACGTCACCCGCGGCAGCGGCCTCGCGGGCCTTGCGGATCGCGGTCTTCAGGGAGGACTTGACGGCCTTGTTGCGCAGCCGGGCCTTCTCGTTGGTCTTGATCCGCTTGATCTGGGACTTGATGTTCGCCACGAATGAGCCTTTTCAGGTTCAGGCACGGGGCCGCAGGGGTCCCGTGCCAGGTGATTTCTTGAGAGTGCCTCGCGCTGAGAGGGCATGAGACACAGCCACCCAGGCTACCAGCGGCCGCCCGAGTGGCCCAAACCGGTCGCCGGTCCGCGCGCGTGGGACCATGGAGGCTACGTATCGATCCGACCCGAGGCATAAGGCGCCTCAAGAGACAGGACCCTGCGTGCCCGCGACCCCTAACAATGTGCCCGAGCCGAGCCGTACCGACCCGGCTCTGATCCGCAATTTCTGCATCATCGCGCACATCGACCACGGCAAGTCCACGCTCGCCGACCGGATGCTCCAGCTGACCGGCGTCGTCGAGCAGCGGCAGATGCGCGCCCAGTACCTCGACCGCATGGACATCGAGCGCGAGCGCGGCATCACGATCAAGTCCCAGGCCGTGCGCCTGCCCTGGGCTCCCACCGACGACCCGGGCAACACGCACATCCTCAACATGATCGACACCCCGGGGCACGTCGACTTCACGTACGAGGTCTCGCGGTCGCTCGCCGCCTGTGAGGGGACCGTCCTCCTCGTCGACGCCGCCCAGGGCATCGAGGCGCAGACCCTCGCCAACCTCTACCTGGCGATGGAGAACGACCTCACGATCATCCCGGTGCTCAACAAGATCGACCTGCCGGCCGCGCAGCCGGAGAAGTTCGCCGAGGAGCTCGCCAACCTCGTCGGCTGCGAGCCCGGTGACGTGCTGAAGGTCTCCGCGAAGACCGGTCTGGGTGTCGAGGCGCTGCTCGACAAGGTCGTCGCCGAGATCCCGGCCCCGGTCGGCGTCGCGGACGCCCCCGCCCGCGCCATGATCTTCGACTCCGTGTACGACTCCTACCGTGGCGTCGTGACGTACGTCCGTGTCATCGACGGCCAGCTCAACAAGCGCGAGCGCATCCGGATGATGTCGACGGGCGCCACCCACGAGCTGCTGGAGATCGGCACCAACTCGCCGGAGATGCTGCCCGCCGACGGCCTCGGCGTCGGCGAGGTGGGCTACCTGATCACCGGTGTGAAGGACGTCCGCCAGTCCAAGGTCGGCGACACCGTCACCAGCCAGCACAAGGGGGCCACCGAGGCGCTCGGCGGCTACAAGGACCCCAAGCCGATGGTCTTCTCCGGCCTGTATCCGCTGGACGGCTCCGACTACCCCGAGCTGCGCGAGGCGCTGGACAAGCTCCAGCTCAACGACGCCGCGCTGGTCTACGAGCCGGAGACGTCCGCCGCCCTCGGCTTCGGCTTCCGCGTCGGCTTCCTGGGCCTGCTGCACCTCGACGTCATCCGGGAGCGCCTGGAGCGCGAGTTCGGTCTCGACCTGATCGCCACCGCGCCCAACGTGGTCTACCGCGTGATCATGGAGGACGGCACCGAGACGGTCGTCACCAACCCGAGCGAGTTCCCCGAGGGCAAGATCGACGAGGTGTTCGAGCCGGTCGTGCGGGCGACGATCCTCGCCCCGACCGAGTTCATCGGCGCGATCATGGAGCTGTGCCAGACCCGGCGCGGCGCCCTGCTCGGTATGGACTACCTGTCCGAGGACCGCGTCGAGATCCGCTACACCCTGCCGCTCGCCGAGATCGTCTTCGACTTCTTCGACCAGCTGAAGTCCAAGACGCGCGGGTACGCCTCGCTCGACTACGAGCCCACCGGCGAGCAGTCCAGCTCGCTCGTCAAGGTCGACATCCTGCTGCACGGCGACAAGGTGGACGCCTTCTCCGCGATCACCCACAAGGACCAGGCGTACGCGTACGGCGTCCGGCTCGTCGCCAAGCTCAAGGAGCTCATCCCGCGGCAGAACTTCGAGGTGCCGGTGCAGGCCGCCATCGGCTCGCGGGTCATCGCCCGCGAGACCATCCGCGCCATCCGCAAGGACGTCCTCGCCAAGTGCTACGGCGGCGACATCTCCCGCAAGCGCAAGCTGCTGGAGAAGCAGAAGGAGGGCAAGAAGCGGATGAAGATGGTGGGTTCGGTGGAAGTTCCGCAGGAGGCCTTCATCGCCGTGCTGAGCAGCGATGACAGTGCGGGGCCGGCCAAGGGCAAGAAGTAACCGCCGCCCGCCGCCGCCGACACGGCGAACCAGGGCGCAACGGGGGCCCGCCGCACGAAAGCGCGGCGGGCCCCCGCGCGTGCGCGGCACCGCTCTCTGTACGAAGTGCCACCGCGTACGAAGTGCCACCGCGTACGAAGTGCCACCGCGTGCGAAGTGCCACCGCGTACGAAGTGACAGGCCGCCGCCCCTTACGAACCGGGCGGTCGGGCCGTACTCTGATCCCTGCTCGTTAGTTACTCGTGAGTTAAACAACGCGTCGCGGGTAAGAACCAGCCGTGCTGAGTCGGCCCTGCCGAGTCAGTCGTACCGAGCCAGTCGTACCTGAGCCAGCCATACTGAGCCAGCCGCACCGTCGCGGGTCCCGGAGGATGTCGTGAGCGACACACAGACACTGATCGAGAACCGTCCGCCGTCCGTGGCGGCCCTCTTCCTGGAGCGTGTGGCGGCCACTCCGGATGCCGAGGCCTACCGCTACCCCGTTCCGCCCGCGTCCGGCTCGGGTCCCGACGACTGGGAGTCGCTGACCTGGGCGCAGTCCGCCGAGCGGGTGTACGCCATCGCGGCCGGGCTGATCGAACTCGGCGTGCAGCCCGAGCAGCGCGTCGCGCTGGCCTCCTCCACCCGCCTGGAGTGGATCCTCGCCGACCTCGGCATCATGTGCGCCGGGGCGGCCACGACGACCGTCTATCCGCAGACCAACGCCGACGAGTCGGCGTTCATCCTCTCCGACTCCGAGAGCCGGGTGCTGATCGCGGAGAACGCCGAGCAGCTGGCCAAGGCGGAGCAGAAGCGTGCCGAGCTGCCCGAGCTGACCCACGTCGTGGTGATCGACGCGGACGGCGTCGAGACCGGCGACCGGGTGCTCAGCCTCGCCGAGCTGGAGCGCCGCGGAGCGGCGTACCTGGCGAAGAACCCGGACCTGATCCGGGAGCGGGTCGGCAAGATCACCAAGGATCAGCTCGCCACCCTCATCTACACCTCCGGTACCACCGGCCGGCCCAAGGGCGTCCGCCTCCCGCACGACAACTGGTCGTACATGGCCAAGGCGATCTCCGCGACCGGGCTGATCAGCGCCGAGGACGTGCAGTACCTGTGGCTGCCGCTCGCGCACGTCTTCGGCAAGGTGCTGACCTCCGGCCAGATCGAGGCCGGCCACGTCACGGCCGTCGACGGCCGCGTCGACAAGATCATCGAGAACCTGCCGGTCGTGCAGCCGACGTACATGGCCGCCGTGCCGCGCATCTTCGAGAAGGTCTACAACGGGGTCGCCGCCAAGGCCCGCGCGGGCGGCGGCGCCAAGTACAAGATCTTCCAGTGGGCCGCCGAGGTCGCCCGCGAGTACGCCAAGACCGCCCAGGACAACTTCCGGCGCACCGGCACCGCCTCCGTCCCCTTCGGGCTCGGCGCCAAGCACAAGGTCGCCGACGCCCTGGTCTACGCCAAGATCCGCCAGGCCTTCGGCGGCAGGCTGCGCGCCTGCGTCTCCGGCTCCGCCGCCCTCGCCCCGGAGATCGGCTACTTCTTCTCCGGCGCCGGCATCCACATCCTGGAGGGCTACGGCCTGACGGAGTCCTCCGCCGCCTCCTTCGTCAACCCCGGCGAGGCCTACCGCACCGGCACGGTCGGCAAGCCGCTGCCCGGCACGCAGGTGCGCATCGCGGACGACGGCGAGATCCTGCTGCGCGGCCCCGGCATCATGGAGGGCTACCACGGGCTGCCCGAGAAGACCGCCGAGGTGCTGGAGCCGGACGGCTGGTTCCACACCGGCGACATCGGCGAACTGTCGCCCGACGGCTACCTGCGCATCACCGACCGCAAGAAGGACCTCATCAAGACGTCCGGCGGCAAGTACATCGCGCCCGCCGAGGTCGAGGGCCAGTTCAAGGCGGTGTGCCCGTACGTCTCCAACATCCTCGTGCACGGCGCCGACCGGAACTTCTGCACGGCCCTCATCGCCCTGGACGAGCCGTCCATCCTGGAGTGGGCGAAGGACAACGGGCTGGAGGGCAAGCCGTACGCCGAGGTGGTGGCCGCGCCGGCCACCGTCGAGATGGTCCAGGGCTACGTCACGCAGCTCAACGAGGGGCTGCAGCGCTGGCAGACGATCAAGAAGTTCCGCCTGCTGCCGCGCGACCTCGACGTCGAGCACGGCGAGATCACACCGAGCCTGAAGCTGAAGCGGCCGGTCGTCGAACGGGAGTACAAGCACCTCATCGACGAGATGTACGCCGGCACGCGCGAGGGGTAGGACCGGCGCACGGCGGGGCGGGCGGGGCGTTCAGCCGGTCCGTCCGCTCCGCCGTGACACTTCGATCACCTGCTCGGGGCGGTCAGAAGTCGCGGCCCGGATGCTCGGACCCGCTCGGGATTGCGCTCCGCTTCGAGCACACGCGGAGCAGTTTCCGCAATCATGCCGACCTTCTTCGGTAACTCGCCGCTTACGGAAGCATTCGTTCTGTCACTCTGTCGGTGTCGACTGAGGCGTATGGGTGCTGACCGCTCGGGGAGCTGGACATGGGGGTCGTTCCGAGGCGACGGGAGACCGCTTCCGGTGTCCCCGATGTCTCCGATGTCTCCGGTGTCTGCGGTGCCTCCGACGCACCGGCGCGCCGCGGCGGGTCCCGGCCCGCGGAGGACGTCGCGGCGGGCGCGACCCTGCCCCCCGGCCCCGACACGCCGCGCTCCGCCCGCGATCTCGTGCGCGCCGCGCTGACCGAAGCGGCCCGGACCGGCCGGCCCGGCACCGAGCACCTCACCGAGCGTCTCGTCGAGGACGTCCTCGTCGTCGTCAGCGAACTCGTCACCAACGCCGTCGTGCACGCGGGCACCGAGGTCGAGGTGGTCTGCCGGGCGGAGGAGGCGCCCGGCGCCGTCGTCGTGGAGGTCTCCGACCGCCACCCCTCCCGCGCCCCGCGCGATCCGGTCACCGAACCGGCGCACGAGACGGAGTACGGCCGCGGCCTGCACCTGGTCGCCACGCTCGCCGAGTCCTGGGGCGTCACCTTCCGCAGGGGCGCCAAGACGGTGTGGGCGCGGCTGCCCGCCGACGGCAGCGCCCCCGCGCGCCGCACCGGCGAGCCGGCCGACCGGCCCGCCCCGCAGCACGACCTGGCCGTCGCCGGGTTCCTCGCCCCCGAGCCGCCCCTGTTCCCCGCTCCGCCCCTGTTCCCCGCTCCGCTCCGGATCCCGCTCACGGCGCGGTTCCAGGCGCAGCTCCCGGCCGCGCCCCCGCCCCCGCTGCCGGCCGCGCTCCGGGCGGCGGACGTCCGGCGCGCCGAGCGCGACCGGGACTGGCTGGGCCGCGGCGCCCTGTCGTTCCTCGCGGAGGCCTCCGACCTGCTCGCCGGGCAGCTCGACGAGAACCTGGTCGCCGCGCTCGCCGGCCAGCTGATCGTGCCGCGGCTCGCCGACTGGTGCGCGGTCTGGCTGGAGGACGAGATCACCGGCCGCGCGGGCCGGTCGGCCGACGGGACCCCCGGCGCCGGACCACGACTCGCCCGGGTCTGGCACAGCAGCGAGAACCGCATCGAGGAACTGCGCCGCGTCCTGGAGAAGGCCCCGCCCCGCCGCCGGGAGGCCGCCGGGAAGTCGGGGCCCGCGCCCTACGCCTGGCCCGGCGAGGCGCTCGGGCCGGGCGAGGCGGCCGGCACGGCACTCGCCCACCCGCTGATCGCGGGCGGCCGGCCGCTGGGCACGCTGGTGATCGGACGCGCCGGACTGCTCAGCTTCCCCGACGAGATCACCGGACTCGTCGAGGACTTCAGCCGCCGGGTGGCGCTGGCCGTCGGCGCGGCCCGCCAGTACGCCCGCCAGGCCACCATCAGCCGCGTCCTGCAGCGCGGCCTGCTGCCCACCGCCGTCGCCGAGATCCCCGGCGTGCGCAGCGCCCTCGTCTACGAGCCCTGCGACAAGGGCGGCCCCAGCGGCGACTTCTACGACCTCTTCCCGGCCGGCGAGGGCCGGTGGTGCTTCGCGGTCGGCGACGTGCAGGGCAAGGGCCCGGAGGCCGCCGTCGTCATCGGTCTCGTCCGGCCCTGGCTGCGGCTGCTCGCCCGTGAGGGCTACCGCGTCGCCGACGTGCTGGACCGGCTCAACCGGCTGCTCCTCGACGACGCGATGGAGGCCGCCGACGCCGCCGCCCGGGCCCTGGTACGGCCGCCCGGCCCCGGTGACGGCCCGCAGACCCGCTTCCTCTCCGTCCTCTTCGGCGAGCTGATCCCCTTCGAAGGCGGCGTCCGCTGCACCCTCGCCTCCGCCGGGCACCCGCTGCCGCTGCTGCTCGCACCCGACGGCGGCGTCCGCACCGTCGCCCGGCCGCAGACGCTCATCGGCGTCGTCGAGGACGAGACGTACACCAGCGAGACGTTCGACCTGCGGCCCGGCGACAGCCTGCTGTGCGTCACCGACGGCGTGACGGAGCGGCGCTGCGGCTCGCGCCAGTTCGACGACGCCGACGGGCTCGCGACGGCGCTCGCCGGGTGCGCCGGGCTGAGCGCCCCACTCATCGCCGAGCGCATCCGGCGGCTGGTGCACGCGTTCGGCGGCGGCGCCCCGGCGGAGGACGACCTGGCGCTGCTGGTGCTCCAGGCGGAGTAGCCGGCGGCGCTGTCGCTGCTCCAGGGCAGACAGCGCACGCCCGTCGTGCCCGGCCCCACGCCCACGGCCCCGCGCCCACGCCCACGGCCTCCGCGCCCACGCCCACGGCCTCCGCGCCCACGCCCACGGCCTCCGCGTCCGCGTCCACGGCCCCCGCGCCCACGCCCACGGCCTCCGCCCACGCCCACGGCCTCCGCGTCCGCGGTCCCCGCGTCCACGGCCCTCCGCCCACGTCCACGGCCTCCGCGTCCACGGCCTCCGCGTCCACGTCCACGGCCTCCGCGTCCGCGGCCTCCGCGTCCACGGCCCCGCGCCCACGGCCACGGCCTCCGCGTCCACGGCCCCGCGCCCACGGCCACGGCCCTCCGTCCGCGCCCGCGCCCACGGCCCTCCGTCCGCGCCCACGGCCATGGCCCGCGCCCACGGCCACGGCTCGGGCCCGCGGGTCCGGGCCCGCGGCCCATGGCTCGGTCTGGGCCTGTGGCCCACGGTTCGGGCCCGCGGCCTGCGGGCTGGAACGGGCCTGCGGCCGGGTCCACGGCCCGCGCCCCGGCCCGGGTCCACGGCCCGCGCCCCAGCCCGGACCGGGCCCCGCACGGGTGCGGGACAATGGAGCACATGCCTTCCGCACTCCCCGACGGCGAGCCCGTCCCCGCCGACGGCGCCCTGCCCGCGCCCGCGCTCGCCGGGGCGGCCGACCGCCCCCTCGGGTTCTACCTGCACGTCCCGTACTGCGCGACCCGCTGCGGCTACTGCGACTTCAACACCTACACGGCGACAGAGCTGCGCGGCACCGGCGGCGTCCTCGCCTCCCGCGACAACTACGCGGACACGCTGACCGACGAGATCCGGCTGGCCCGCAAGGTGCTCGGCGACGACCCGCGCGAGGTCCGCACCGTCTTCGTCGGCGGCGGCACCCCGACCCTGCTGGCCGCCGCCGACCTGGTACGGGCGCTGGGCGCGATCCGCGACGAGTTCGGCCTCGCGGCGGACGCGGAGATCACCACGGAGGCGAACCCGGAGTCGGTCGACCCGGCATACCTGGCCGCACTGCGGGAGGGCGGCTTCAACCGCGTCTCCTTCGGCATGCAGAGCGCCCGGCAGCACGTCCTGCGGGTCCTCGACCGCACCCACACCCCCGGCCGCCCGGAGGCCTGCGTCGCCGAGGCCCGCGCGGCCGGCTTCGCGCACGTCAACCTCGACCTGATCTACGGCACCCCGGGCGAGTCGGACGACGACTGGCGGGCCTCGCTGGACGCGGCGATCGGCGCCGGTCCCGACCACGTCTCGGCGTACGCCCTGATCGTCGAGGAGGGCACGCGGCTCGCCCACCGCATCCGCCGCGGCGAGGTCCCGATGACCGACGACGACGTGCACGCCGACCGCTACCTGATCGCGGAGGAGACCCTGTCGGCGGCCGGCTTCGGCTGGTACGAGGTCTCCAACTGGGCCACCTCCGCGCAGGCCCGCTGCCTGCACAACGAGCTGTACTGGCGCGGCGCCGACTGGTGGGGCGCGGGCCCCGGGGCGCACTCGCACGTCGGCGGGGTGCGCTGGTGGAACGTCAAGCACCCCGGCGCCTACGCCGCGGCCCTCGCCGCCGGGCGCTCGCCGGGGGCCGGCCGCGAGCTGCTGTCCGACGAGGACCGGCGCGTGGAGCGGATCCTGCTGGAGCTGCGGCTGCGGGAGGGCGTACCGCTGTCCCTGCTGAAGCCGGACGGCCTGACGGCCTCCCGGCGCGCACTGGCGGACGGACTGCTGGACAGCGGACCGTACGACGAGGGACGGGCGGCCCTCACCCTGCGCGGACGGCTGCTGGCGGACGCGGTGGTCCGGGACCTGGTGGACTGATCACCCGGCGGAGTGAATCAGTGCGGAACGCCGGTCCGGTCCCTAACCTGGTTCGTAGGCTGCCGGCCGTACACACGGCGGCGGGAGCGGAGGACCACGGAGATGACCGCTGTGGATGATCGCCGGGTGCATGAGGCATTCGAGAACCTGGAGGTTCCCGAGGGCTTCAAGGCTGAGCTCATCCGGGGGGAAATCGTGATGATGGCCGGGCCCGACAAGGTCCACAACCGCATCGTGCAGTCGGTGCAGGACCAGATCCCCTCCGGGAGGTGGGAGCGGCTGCGGACGCAGGACATCGCGTTCCCGGACGAGGACAGCGAGCCCCAGCCGGACCTCGTGGTCATGGAGATCGGCGCCGACGACACCCCGGGCCGGCTGGTCCCCGCGGACGCCGTGACGATGCTGGTCGAAGTGGTCTCCAAGACCAGCGTCCACCGGGACTACGTCGAGAAGCGGTCGATCTACGCCGCGGGCGGCGTCCCGGCGTATCTGGTCATCGATCCCTTCCGGGCCAGGTGCCTGGTGCTGGCGGAGCCGACCGGCAGGGGCCTGGCGGCGGACTACCAGTACGAGCGCACCCGCAAGTTCGGTGACCCGGTGCCGTTGCCGATCGTGGGGGTGGACCTCGACACCGGCGGGTTCGGCACCCTGCCGCCGCTCACGGCTGAGCCGTGACGAAGTCGATCAGCTCCTCCACCCGCCCCAGCAGCTCCGGCTCCAGGTCCTTGTAGGACGTCACCCGCGCCAGGATCGCCTGCCACACGGCGCCCGTGTTGTCCGACGGCCAGCCCAGCGCCCGGCACACGCCCGTCTTCCAGTCCTGCCCGTGCGGCACGCGCGGCCAGCCCGCGATGCCCAGGGACGACGGCTTCACCGCCTCCCAGACGTCGATGTACGGATGGCCGACGACCAGCGCGTGCTCGCTGGTCACCTGCTGCGCGATCCGCCACTCCTTCGACCCGGGGACCAGGTGGTCGACCAGGACGCCCAGCCGCGCGTCCGGGCCCGGCGCGAACCCGGCCACGATCGACGGCAGGTCGTCCACGCCCTCCAGGTACTCCACCACCACGCCCTCGACGCGCAGGTCGTCGCCCCACACCTTCTCGACCAGCTCCGCGTCGTGCCGTCCCTCGACGTAGATGCGCCCGGCGCGGGCCACCCGCGCGCGTGCGCCGGGCACGGCGACCGAACCGGACGCCGTACGGGTGGGCCGCAGCGGGCCGGAAGCAGGCTTGACGAGCGTCACCGGGCGGCCCTCCAGCAGGAACCCGCGCGGCTCCAGCGGGAACACCCGGTGCTTGCCGAAGCGGTCCTCCAGGGTCACCGCGCCCGCCTCGCAGCGGATCACCGCCCCGCAGAAGCCGCTGGCGGGCTCCTCGACCACCAGGCCCGGCTCCGCCGGGACCTCCGGCACGGGCTGGGGCTTCTTCCACGGAGGGGTCAGGTCCGGAGAGTACTGGCGCATTCGAACGACGATAGGAGAACCGTCCCGCCGATCACCGCGACACGCCGAAACGGTCCGCCAGCGCGTCCCGCTGCGCCCGGACGAACGCCGCGTCGACCACCGCTCCGTGACCGGGCACGTACAGCGCGTCCTCGCCGCCGAGGGCGAGCAGCCGGTCCAGCGCGGCCGGCCAGCGCGACGGCACCGCGTCCGGGCCCGCCTGCGGCTCGCCCGACTCCTCGACCAGGTCCCCGCAGAAGACGACCTCCGGGGCGCCCGGGACCAGCACGACCAGGTCGTGCGCGGTGTGCGCCGGGCCCACGTTCGCCAGCAGCACCTGCCGGCCGCCGCCCAGGTCGAGCGTCCACTCGCCGCTGACGTGATGGCGGGGCGCGGTGAGCGCGTCCACAGCCTCCTCGGCCAGCCGCGCGTCCAGTCCGCACCGCACCGCGTCCGCGCGCAGCTCCTCGCGCCCGTGCCGCCCGGTGAACACCGCCTCGGCGCCGACCGCGCCGAACACCTCCGCGCCCGCGAACGCCGCCGCCCCGAAGACATGGTCGAAATGGGGGTGGGTGAGAGCGAGATGGGTCACACGGTGACCGGCCAGCCGCTGCGCCTGCGCCCGCAGCCGCGCCCCCTCCGGCAGGCTCGACCCCGCGTCGACCACCAGCGCCGTGCCGGCCCCGACGACCAGCCCGGCCGTGCAGTCCCAGCCCGGAAGCCGGCACCGTCCGACCCCGGCCGCCAGCCGCTCCCACCCGAGCTCTTCCCAAGTCACCGTCATACCGCGACGCTAGTGCCTGTCTGACGATTCCCGCCTGCCTCGCGACGCCTGGCACGCGCGCCAGACGCCGCGAGGCCCGCCCTTCGGGCGGACCACGGGAATCGCCAGACGGGCCCGGCCGTACGGACCCGCCCCGGCAGGCCCGACCTTGCCCAGTCGGTACCCCACCGCCGTACACTGGCCGGGGAACGCTGGCACTCGCACGCGCAGAGTGCCAGGCAAGGCGTCAGGGGACGACTTTCTGGAGGTGTGCGCCATGCTGAGTGAACGACGGCTCCAGGTATTGCGCGCCATCGTCCAGGACTACGTCGGCACCGAGGAGCCGGTCGGGTCGAAGGCCCTGACCGAGCGGCACAGCCTCGGCGTGTCCCCGGCGACCGTGCGCAACGACATGGCGGCCCTGGAGGACGAGGGATACATCGCCCAGCCGCACACCAGCGCCGGGCGCATCCCCACCGACAAGGGCTACCGGCTGTTCGTCGACAAGCTCGCGGGCGTCAAACCGATGAGCGCCCCCGAGCGGCGCGCGATCCAGAACTTCCTCGACGGCGCCGTCGACCTCGACGACGTCGTGGCGCGCACGGTGCGGCTGCTCGCGCAGCTCACCCGGCAGGTCGCCGTCGTGCAGTACCCGTCGCTCACCCGGTCCACGGTCCGGCACGTGGAACTGCTCTCGCTCGCCCCCGCGCGCGTGATGCTCGTGCTGATCACCGACACCGGCCGGGTCGAGCAGCGCATGGTCGACTGCCCGGCGCCGTTCGGGGAGGCGTCCCTCGCGGACCTGCGGGCGCGGCTGAACAGCCGGGTCGCGGGCCGCCGGTTCACGGACGTCCCGCGGCTGGTGGAAGACCTCCCCGAGGGCTTCGACGTCGAGGACCGCGGCACCGTCTCGACGGTGCTGTCGACCCTCCTGGAGACGCTCGTCGAGGAGAACGAGGAGCGGCTGATGATCGGCGGCACCGCCAACCTGACCCGCTTCGGACACGACTTCCCCCTCACCATCCGGCCCGTCCTGGAGGCCCTGGAGGAGCAGGTCGTCCTCCTCAAACTCCTCGGCGAGGCAGGCGATTCGGGCATGACCGTGCGCATCGGGCACGAGAACGCCTATGAAGGACTCAACTCCACGTCCGTGGTCTCGGTCGGCTACGGTTCGGGCGGCGAGGCAGTCGCCAAGCTCGGCGTGGTCGGACCGACCCGCATGGATTACCCGGGAACGATGGGAGCGGTACGCGCAGTGGCACGGTACGTCGGACAGATCCTGGCGGAGTCGTAAGTGGCCACGGACTACTACGCCGTTCTCGGCGTGCGCCGCGACGCGTCGCAGGAAGAGATCAAGAAGGCCTTCCGGCGGCTCGCACGCGAGCTGCACCCGGACGTCAACCCCGATCCGAAGACCCAGGAGCGGTTCAAGGAGATCAACGCCGCCTACGAGGTGCTGTCGGACCCGCAGAAGAAGCAGGTCTACGACCTCGGCGGCGACCCGCTCTCGCAGTCCGGCGGCGCCGGCGCGGGCGGCTTCGGCGCGGGCGGCTTCGGGAACTTCTCGGACATCATGGACGCCTTCTTCGGTACGGCGTCCCAGCGCGGCCCGCGCTCGCGCACCCGGCGCGGCCAGGACGCGATGATCCGCCTGGAGATCGACCTCGACGAGGCGGCCTTCGGCACCACGAAGGACATCCAGGTCGACACGGCGATCGTCTGCTCCACCTGCAACGGTGAGGGCGCCGCGCCGGGCACCTCCGCCCAGACCTGCGACATGTGCCGCGGCCGCGGCGAGGTCTCCCAGGTCACCCGGTCCTTCCTGGGGCAGGTCATGACCTCCCGCCCCTGCCCGCAGTGCCAGGGCTTCGGCACGGTCGTGCCCACCCCCTGCCCGGAGTGCGCGGGCGACGGCCGGATCCGCTCCCGCCGCACGCTGACCGTCAAGATTCCGGCCGGCGTCGACAACGGCACCCGCATCCAGCTCGCGGGGGAGGGCGAGGTCGGCCCCGGCGGCGGCCCGGCCGGCGACCTCTACGTCGAGATCCACGAACTGCCGCACCCGATGTTCCAGCGGCGCGGCGACGACCTGCACTGCACGGTCACCATCCCGATGACCGCGGCCGCCCTCGGCACCAAGGTCCCGCTGGAGACCCTCGACGGCCTCGAAGAGGTCGACATCCGCCCGGGCACCCAGTCGGGCCAGTCGATCCCGCTGCACGGCCGGGGCGTCACCCATCTGCGCGGCGGCGGCCGGGGCGACCTCATCGTCCACGTCGAGGTGCAGACCCCCACCAAGCTCGACGTCGAGCAGGAACGCCTGCTGCGCGAGCTCGCCAAGCTGCGCGGCGAGGAACGCCCGCAGGGCCAGTTCCAGCCGGGCCAGCAGGGCCTGTTCTCCCGGCTCAAGGACGCCTTCAACGGGCGCTGACGACACCGGACGCCCCTGGCCCCGGCCGGGGGCGTCCCGATTCGGACTTGTCCATGGGACGTGACAACATGCGGTCATGTCCTCCGCACTGACCGATCTCTGTCCCCACCCGATCGTGCAGGCCCCCATGGCGGGCGGCGTTTCCGTGCCCCACCTCGCCGCCGCCGTCTGCGCGGCCGGCGGGCTCGGTTTCCTCGCCGCCGGGTACAAGACCGCCGACGGCATGTACCAGGAGATCAAGCAGCTGCGGAGCATCACCGACCGGCCCTTCGGCGTGAACCTCTTCATGCCGCAGCCCGACCACTCCGACCCCGCCACGGTGGAGCTCTACGCCCACCAGCTGGCCGGCGAGGCCTCCTGGTACGGCACCGAGCTCGGCGACCCCGACAACGGCCGCGACGACGGCTACGACGCCAAGCTCGCCGTGCTGCTCGACAACCCGGTCCCGGTGGTCTCCTTCCACTTCGGCGTCCCCACCCGCGACGTCCTCGACTCCCTGCGCCGCGCCGGCACCTTCACCATGGCCACCGCGACCACCGCGGAGGAGGCCCTCGCCGTGCAGCGGGCCGGCGCCGACGCGGTGATAGCCCAGGGCGTCGAGGCCGGCGGCCACCAGGGCACCCACCGCGACGTCCCGGAGAACGACCGCGCCGGCATCGGCCTGCTGTCCCTGGTCGCCCAGATCCGCGAGACCGTGAGCATCCCGGTCGTCGCCGCCGGCGGCATCATGCGCGGCAGCCAGATCGCCGCCGTCCTCGCCGCCGGCGCGAGCGCCGCCCAGCTCGGCACCGCGTTCCTGGTCACCCCGGAGTCCGGGGCGAGCGCCGTGCACAAGCAGGCGCTGACCAACCCCCTGTTCGTCCGCACCGAGCTGACCCGCGCGTTCTCCGGCCGCCCGGCCCGCGGCCTGGTCAACCGCTTCCTGCGGGAACACGGCCCGTACGCCCCCGCCGCCTACCCCGACGTCCACCACCTCACCGCGCCGCTGCGGAAGGCGGCGGCGAAGGCCGGCGACGCGCAGGGCATGGCGCTGTGGGCCGGGCAGGGCCACCGGATGGCCCGGGAGCTGTCCGCGGGACAGCTGGTGGAGGTACTGGCCGCCGAACTCGAGGAAGCGGGAGCGGCGCTGTCGGAAGGCGGTGTGCGATGACGGCCCCGGTGTTCGTGCTCGATCCGCTGGTCCTGCCGGACCTCTGCGGAGGGGAGTACGTCCTGGACGGCCCGGAGGGACGGCACGCCGTCTCCGTGAAGCGGATGCGGCCCGGCGAGGACGTCATCCTCACCGACGGCCGCGGACGCTGGACGGAGGGCGTCGTCAAGGCCGCCGAGGGCAAGGACCGCCTCGTCGTCATGGACCTGGAGAGCGTCCACGAGGAGCCCCCGGAGCAGCCCCGCATCACCGTCGTGCAGGCCCTGCCCAAGGGCGACCGGGGCGAGCTGGCGGTGGAGACGATGACCGAGACCGGCGTCGACGCGATCGTGCCGTGGACGGCCTCCCGCTGCGTCACCCAGTGGAAGGGCGAGCGGGGCCTGAAGTCCCTCGCCAAGTGGCGGGCGACCGCCCGGGAGGCCGGCAAGCAGTCCCGCCGGGTCCGCTTCCCCGAGGTCGCGGACGCGGCGACGAGCAAGCAGGTCGCCGCACTTCTCGCCGAGGCCGACTTCGCCGCCGTGCTGCACGAGGACCGCGCCTACCCCAGCGTGCCGCTCGCCACCGCCGAACTCCCTGCCGAGGGCGAGATCGTGCTGGTCGTCGGCCCCGAAGGGGGCGTCTCCCCCGAGGAGTTGGAACTGTTCGAGCAGGCGGGGGCGAAGACGTACCGGCTGGGCCGCAGCGTGCTGCGCACCTCCACCGCCGGCACGGCGGCGACCGCCCTGCTCCTCGGCCGTACCGGCCGCTGGTCCTGACCGCCCCCTCCTGACCGCTCAGGGAGACCCCGTGGAACTCGCCCAAGTCCGGCTCCTCGTCAGCGACTTCCCCGCCTGCTACCGCTTCTACGCCGACGTCCTCGGGCTGAAGCCGCAGTCGGGGGCGAGCCGGGGACCGTACGAAAAGTTCAGCCCGGCCGCCGGCTCCGCGGGCATCGCCCTGCAGGACCGGGCGGTGATGGCGGAGATCCTCGACGAACTGGGCGGACCGGCCGACGGACACCGCTCCCTGGTGGTGCTGCGCGTCGACGACCTGAACGCCTACTGCGAACAGATCACCGCTCGCGGAGCGACCCTGCTGCACGGCCCGGCCGCCATGACGGACCGCCTGCGCGTGGCCCATCTCAAGGACCCCGAGGGCAACCTGGTGGAACTTCAGGAGTGGCTCCTGCTGCGCACCTGACGACCGCACTTCCGGGGCGGTCGCGGACGACCCCCGGCCGCCCCGCAAGAGCCGCCCGGGGGCGCGTTCGTGGCCGTATGCGCCCTACCGCGCCGGCGCGGTCGGTGGCAGGCTGCCCTTCATGGGGGCGTTGAGGCGGTATCGGCGCCGGCCACGCGGGTCGCGGGCGGCGGCCGTGGCCGGGATCGTGGTGGCGGGCGTCGGCGGGATCGTGGCCTGCGAGCCGGGCGGACTGAGCTCCGCGGCGGTCGCGTACACCACCGACCAGACGGCGACCAAGGCGCTGGAGCGGCAGAAACTCGACGTGCAGTGGCTGAGCTGCACGGCCGACTACGGCAACGACGCGAAGGGTTCCGCGCCCACGGCGAGCGAGACCGGCGTCGCGAACGTCGACTGCCGGGGCAGGACCAAGGACGGCCGGGAGATCACCGTCACCGGCACCGTCACCCGCGCCGTGAACGGCTCCTGCGTGCGCGGCGACCTCACCGCAAAGGTGGGCGGCAAGGTGCGGTTCCACGTGAGCGGACTCGGCAACTGCGACGCCACTCCGTCCCCCGTCGGCAACAACCCGGCGGGCGGGCAGCCCGGACCCACCGCCACCGTCACGGTCACCCGGACCATCTGGTGCGCGAGCGACCCGCAGTGCCGGCCGGTCGAGGGCAAGTGACGGCCCGGCCGGGCGCGCCGGCGACCGATCCCACACCCCCTGTCGCGCGGCGCCGCCGCTGCATAGGGTGATCGGGTGACACAGCCCGCAGCGCCCGCGTATCTCCGCCACCCCCATCTGCACGGCGATTCGGTCGCGTTCACCGCCGAGGACGACGTGTGGCTCGCCCCGCTCGGCGGCGGCCGGGCGTGGCGGGTCAGCGCCGACAACATGCCGGTCGGCCAGCCGCGCATCTCGCCCGACGGCACGACCGTCGCCTGGACCTCCACCCGCGACGGCGCCCCCGAGGTGCACGTCGCGCCGGTCGACGGCGGCCCCTCCACCCGCCTGACGTACTGGGGCAGCTGGACCGCCGTGCGCGGCTGGACACCCGACGGGCGGGTCCTCGCGATCAGCGCCGACGGACAGGCGAGCGCGCGCCGCACCTGGGCCCGCGCCGTCCCGCTCGACGGCGGACCGGCCACCACGCTGCCGTACGGGCCGGTCGGCGACGTCGCGTACGGCCCGAGCACCGTGCTGCTGTCGGCGCCCATGGGCCTGGAGGCCGCCCGCTGGAAGCGCTACCGCGGCGGCACGGCGGGCAAGCTGTGGATCGACCGCGACGGCGACGGCGAGTTCGTACGGCTGCACGAGGACCTCGACGGCAACATCGAGTGCCCCGTCTGGGCGGGGGACCGTATCGCCTTCCTGTCCGACCACGAAGGCGTCGGGGCGCTGTACTCCTCGCTCGCCGACGGCTCCGACCTGCGCCGCCACACCCCGGTCGAGCACGGCTTCTACGCCCGGCACGCCTCCGGCGACGGCACCCGCGTCGTCTACTGCTCCGCCGGCGAGCTGTGGATCCTGGACGACCTCGACGGCGCCGAGCCGCGCCGGCTCGACATCCGCCTCGGCGGGCAGCGCACCGACCTGCAGCCGTACACCGTCGACGCCGCCCGCTGCTTCCGGTCCGCCGCCCCCGACCACACCGCGCGCGGCAGCGCCGTCTGCGTGCGCGGTGCCGTCCACTGGGTCACCCACCGCTCCGGCCCGGCCCGCGCGCTGGCCGCCGAACCCGGCGTACGGGCCCGGCTGCCGCGCGCCTTCCGCACCGACGGCGAGGAATGGGCGGTGTGGGTGACGGACGCCGAGGGCGACGACGCCCTCGAGTTCGCCCCGGCCACCGGCCTCGCGCCCGGCGCCACCCCGCGCCGGCTCGCCGCCGGACAGCTCGGCCGGGTCCTGGAGCTCGCGATGGCGCCCGACGGCAGCCGCGCCGCGGTCGCCTCCCACGACGGACGGCTGCTGCTCGTCGAACGCGACAGCGGCGAGGTGCGCGAGGTCGACCGCAGCGCGGACGGCGAGGTGTCCGGGCTGGTCTTCTCGCCGGACTCGGCGTGGCTCGCCTGGTCCCACCCCGGCCCGCGCCCGCTGTCCCAGCTCAAGCTCGCCAACACCGCCGACCTGTCGGTCACCGAGGCCACCCCGCTGCGCTTCCAGGACTACGCCCCCGCGTTCACCCTCGACGGCAGGCACCTTGCCTTCCTCTCCAGCCGCTCCTTCGACCCCGTCTACGACGAGCACGTCTTCGACCTGGCGTTCGTGGTCGGCTCCCGCCCGTACCTGATCACCCTGGCCGCGACCACGCCCTCGCCGTTCGGCCCGCAGCGGCACGGCCGCCCCTTCGACGCGCCCGACAAGGACGAGACCCCCGACAGCGAGGGCGCCCCCGCCACCCGCATAGACCTGGAGGGCCTCGCCGACCGCATCGTGCCCTTCCCGGTCGAGGCCGCCCGCTACTCCGGCCTGCGCGCGGCGAAGGACGGCGTGCTGTGGCTGCGCCACCCGGTGGAGGGCGTCCTCGGCGCCTCCCGCGCCACCCCCGAGGACACCGACCCCGGCAGCGACCTGGAGCGCTACGACCTGCTCCAGCAGCGCGTCGAGCACCTCGCCTCCGACGCCGAGGACTTCGAGGTCAGCGGGGACGGCAAGCGGGTCCTGCTGTGGACGGGCGACCGCCTGCGGGTCGTGCCCAGCGACCGGCGCGCCTCGGGCGACGAGGACAGCGACAGCAACGTCACCGTCGACCTCACCCGGGTCCGGCAGACCGTCGACCCGGCCGCCGAGTGGCGGCAGATGTACGAGGAGACCGGCCGCGTCATGCGGGACCACTTCTGGCGGCCGGACATGGGCGGCGTCGACTGGGACGGCGTCCTCGGCCGCTACCGGCCCGTCCTCGACCGCGTCGCCACCCACAGCGACCTGGTGGACCTGCTGTGGGAGGTACAGGGCGAACTCGGCACCTCGCACGCCTACGTCGTGCCCCGCGGCGGCTCCGGCGGTCCCCGCCAGGGACTGCTCGGCGCGGACGTCTCCCGGCACGAGGACGGCAGCTGGCGCGTCGACCGCGTCCTGCCCGCGGAGACCTCCGACCCGGACGCCCGCTCCCCGCTCGCCGCGCCCGGCGTCGCGATCCGCGCGGGCGACGCGATCGTCGCGGTCGCCGGCCGCCCGGTGGACCCGGTCACCGGTCCCGCCCCGCTGCTGGTCGGCACGGCGGGCAAGCCCGTGGAGCTGACCGTCTCGCCGGCCGGCGGGGGCGAGCCGCGGCACGCGGTCGTCGTGCCGATCGCGGACGAGACGCCGCTGCGCTACCACGCCTGGGTGGCCGACCGCCGCGCCCACGTCCACGAACGCTCCGACGGCCGCCTCGGCTACCTCCACGTCCCCGACATGATGGCCCCCGGCTGGGCGCAGATCCACCGCGACCTGCGGATCGAGGTGGCGCGCGAGGGGCTCGTGGTGGACCTGCGGGAGAACGCCGGCGGTCACACCTCCCAGCTGGTCGTCGAGAAGCTGGCCCGGCGCGTCGTCGGCTGGGGCGTGCCGCGCGGCATGCGGCCCTACAGCTATCCCATGGACGCGCCCCGCGGCCCGGTCGTCGCCGTCGCCGACGAGTGGTCCAGCTCCGACGGCGACATCGTCAACGCGGCGATCAAGGCGCTCGGCATCGGCCCGGTGGTCGGCACCCGCACGTGGGGCGGCGTCATCGGCATCGACAGCCGCTACCGGCTGGTCGACGGCACCCTGATCACGCAGCCCAAGTACGCGATGTGGCTGGAGGGCTACGACTGGTCGGTGGAGAACCGCGGCGTCGACCCCGACATCGAGGTGGTGCAGCGCCCGCAGGACTGGCAGGAGGGCCGGGACGCCCAGCTCGACGAGGCGATCCGGACGGCGCTGCGGGCGCTGGAGACCAGCCCGGCGAAGACGCCGCCCGGCCTGCCGTCATGACCGTGCCGGCGACCGCCCGGCAGGCCCCCGATCAGCCGCACCGGGCGACGATACGATGCCTCACGTAAAGCGCCGCCGATACCCGGAGGGACCATGGCAGGGGAGCCGCAGGACGACTGCCTGTTCTGCAAGATCGTCGCGGGGACCGTCCCCTCGACCGTCGTCCGCGAGACGGAGACGACCGTCGCCTTCCGGGACATAAACCCGCAGGCCCCCACGCACGTGCTGGTGATCCCCAAGGCGCACTACCGGGACGCCGCCGCGCTCGCCGCCGGCGCGCCGCAGCTCGCCGCGGACGTGCTGCGCGAGACCCAGGCCGTCGCCGACGAGGAGAAGCTGGACAGCTACCGCGTCGTCTTCAACACCGGCAGCGGGGCCGGCCAGACCGTCTGGCACGCCCACGCCCACGTCCTCGGCGGCCGCGGCCTGCAGTGGCCCCCCGGGTGAGGCGTCGTGTCCGTCCGTGAACTGGTGGTCCTCGGCACCGCGAGCCAGGTCCCGACCCGGCACCGCAACCACAACGGCTATCTGCTGCGGTGGGACGGCGAGGGCCTCCTGTTCGACCCCGGCGAGGGCACACAGCGCCAGATGCTGCGCGCCGGGGTCGCGGCGCACGACCTGAACCGGATCTGCGTCACGCACTTCCACGGCGACCACTCCCTCGGCCTGGCCGGCGTCATCCAGCGCATCAACCTCGACCAGGTCCCGCACCGGGTCACCGCCCACTACCCGCGCTCCGGGCAGCGCTTCTTCGACCGGCTGCGGTACGCCACCGCCTACCGCGAGACCGTCGCCCTGACCGAGGCGCCCGTGGACGCGGACGGCGTCCTCGCGACGACACCGGCGTACACGCTCGAGGCCCGCCGGCTCTCGCACCCCGTCGAGTCCTACGGCTACCGGCTCGTCGAGCCCGACGCGCGCCGCATGCTGCCCGACCGGCTGGCCGCGCACGGCATCAAGGGCCCGGACGTCGGCCGCCTCCAGCGCGAGGGCGTGCTCGGCGGCGTCCGCGTCGAGGACGTCAGCGAGACGCGGCGCGGACAGCGGTTCGCGTTCGTCATGGACACCCGGCTGTGCGACGGCGTGCACGCCCTGGCCGAGGGGTGCGACCTGCTCGTCATCGAGTCGACGTTCCTCGACGAGGACGCCGGCCTCGCCGCCGAGCACGGCCATCTGACCGCGGGGCAAGCGGCCCGGGTGGCGCGGGACGCGGGAGTGCGCCACCTCGTGCTCACCCATTTCAGCCAGCGCTACACCGAGCCCGACCAATTCGAACGCCAGGCCCGCGAGGCCGGGTTCGAGGGCGAGCTGACCGTGGCGCGCGACCTGCTGCGTGTCCCGCTCCCGAAGCGCAGATGAAGCACCCGTACGATGCTTCGATGCCCCTCCCCAAAGCAGAGCTGCACCTTCACATCGAAGGAACCCTGGAGCCCGAGCTGGCCTTCGAGCTGGCCGCCCGCAACGGCGTCGACCTGCCCTGGGCGGACACCGGCGAGCTGCGCGAGGCGTACCGGTTCCAGGACCTCCAGTCCTTCCTGAACCTGTACTACGAGCTCATGACCGTCCTGCGCACCGAGCGGGACTTCGCCGACCTCGCGGACGCCTACCTGGCCCGCGCCGCGGCCCAGGGCGTGCGGCACGCGGAGATCTTCTTCGACCCGCAGGCGCACCTGACCCGGGGCGTGGAGATGGGCACCGTCGTCGAGGGGCTGTGGCGGGCGCTGGGCACCGGCGAGGCGGCGCACGGCGTGTCGACCCGGCTCATCATGTGCTTCCTGCGCGACGAGACGGCCGAGTCGGCCATGGAGACCCTGGAGGCCGCCCGCCCCCACCTCGACCGGATCACCGGCGTGGGCCTGGACTCCGCCGAGGTCGGGCACCCGCCGGCGAAGTTCCGCGAGGTGTACCGGGCCGCCGCCGAACTGGGGCTGCGGCGCGTCGCGCACGCCGGTGAGGAGGGACCGCCGGAGTACATCACCGAGGCGCTGGACGTGCTCGGCGTGGAGCGCGTCGACCACGGCCTGCGCTGCCTGGAGGACCCGGCGCTGGTCGAGCGGCTGGTGCGCGAGCGCGTCCCGCTCACCCTGTGCCCGCTCTCCAACGTCCGCCTGCGCACCGTGGACACCCTCGCCGACCACCCCCTGCCTGCCATGCTCGACGCCGGCCTGCTGTGCACGGTCAACTCCGACGACCCGGCCTACTTCGGCGGCTACGCCGGCGACAACTTCGACGCCGTCCGCACGGTCCTGGGCCTGCCGGAGGACCGGCTGCGTGAACTGGCCCGCAACTCCTTCCTCGCGTCCTTCCTGGACGACGACGAGGAGCGCCGGGCACGGTACCTGGCCGAGGTGGAGGCGTACGAGTTCTAGGTTCCGGCCCCCTCGGGGCTCAGCGCCACCGCACGGTTCCGCCGCCCGCCGGGACCGTCGTCTCGATCCCCGTCCCGGTACGCCGACGGCGTCCGGCCCCGCGCGCCGCCCTCACCGCCGGTCCTGTGGTGCACACTGTCCTGATCCGCACCATGCCAGGGAGTGCACCGTGACCGCGACCGACGGAAAGGGACCCTCGCCCTTCACCCGGGTGACGCAGAGCTGGGCCCATCTCGATCCCCTTGCCGCCCTGCGTACCCCGGACGACCCGCCCTGGGACGTGTACCTGACGGGCACCGTCTTCCTCGACATCATCTTCACCGGGCTCGACTCCGCACCGGTGCGCGGCACGGAGTCCTGGGCGCGCGGGATGGGCTCCAGCCCCGGCGGCGTCGCCAACATGGCCACGGCGCTGGCCCGCCTCGGCCTGCGCACCTCCCTGGCGGCTGCCTTCGGTGACGATCACTATGGCGAGTACTGCTGGGACGTCCTGCAACAGGGCGAGGGCATCGACCTGTCCACCTCCCGCACCGTGCCCGGCTGGCACTCCCCGGTCACCGTCTCGATGGCCTACGAGGGCGAACGCACGATGGTCTCCCACGGCCACGAACCGCCGCCGGAGGAACCCGCCCCCGACTGCCCGCCCCGCGCCCGTGCCGCCGTCGCCTCCCTCACCCCGGGCCGGAGCGCCCCCTGGATCGCGCAGGCCGCGCGCACCGGCACCCGCGTCTTCGGTGACGTCGGCTGGGACGACACCGGCGCCTGGGACCTGGCCGGCCTGACCGACCTCCGGCACTGCGAGGCGTTCCTGCCGAACGCGGAGGAGGCCATGCGCTACACCGGCACCGGCTGCCCGCGCGCCGCCGCGCACGCCCTCACCGAGTACGTGCCGGTCGCCGTCGTCACCCTCGGCGCGGAGGGCGCGTACGCGGTGGACCGGCGCACCGGCGAGAGCGCCGAGGTGCCCGCCATCGCCGTGGAGGCCCTCGACCCCACCGGCGCGGGGGACGTCTTCGTGGCCGGCTTCGTCACCGGCTCACTGGCGGGCTGGCCGCTGGCCGACCGGCTCGCCTTCGCCGGCCTGACCGCCGCCCTGTCGGTCCAGGATTTCGGCGGCTCCCTGTCGGCCCCCGGCTGGTCGGAGATCGGCGCCTGGTGGCGCAGGGTCCAGTCGGTCGACGGCCAGGACCCGGCGGCCCTGCACCGGTACGCCTTCCTGGAACGTCTCCTGCCGGCGGCGGCGAGGCCGTGGCCACTGCAACGGGCGGTACCGACGATCGGTTTCGGCCGCTCGGGCTGACCGATGAGGGCGAGGCGCCGTGGGGGTGTCGTCCGCCCGGACGGGGGCGCGGCGTGTTGCCAGGGCGCCGCCCGCCCGGGTGAGGGCCGGGCGGGTCGTGGGGTTGCCGCCCGCCGGGGTGAGGGCCGGGCGGGTCGTGGGTTGTCGTCCGCCGGGGTGAGGGCCGGGCGGGTCGTGGGTTGTCGTCCGCCCGGGCGGGGGCGCGGGCTCAGCCGGCCGTGACCGTCGCCCGCAGGGTGCCGTCCGGGGCGGCGACCAGCACGGGCGTCGCCGCGCCGCCCAGATCGCGGACGGCGGCGAGGTCCCCGGCCGACGCGGTCTCCGCCTCCGTCACCACGGCCGCCGCCTCCAGGGACTTCGCCCCGGACGCCACCGCCATCGCCACCGCCGTCTGCAGCGCGCTCAGCTTCAGCGACGCCAGCTCCACCGTCCCGGCGACATAGGTACGGCCGGTCTCGTCCCGTACGGCCGCCCCCTCGGGCACGCCGTTGCGGGCCCGTGCGGAACGGGCCAGGGTGACGATCTTGCGGTCCTCGGGGTCAAGTGCGTTGCTGTCGGTCATGCCCCGAGCATACGAACACCTCGGCCGGTGATCAGCCCACGGGGTGGCCGTCGGCCCGCGCCGCCGCCGCTCAGGGGCGGTCGAGGCGGAGCCGCTCCGCGCGCGGCAGCCCCGCCACCACCAGGTCGTAGGAGTCCTCCACGAGCTCCCGGACCAGGCGGTCGGGGAGCCCGCCGTCGGCCGTGACCGTGTTCCAGTGGCGCTTGTTCATGTGGTAGCCGGGCACGATCAGGCCCTCGTGCTCGGCGCGCAGCCGGACCGCGTCCTCCGGATCGCACTTCAGGTTCACCGTCAGCGGCCGCGCGTCCAGGGTCGACAGCGCGAACATCTTGCCCAGCACCTTGAAGACCGACGTGTCCGGGCCGAACGGGAAGTCCTCCACGGCGGCGTTGAAGGACAGGCACAGGGTGCGCAGCTGCCGCGGGGTCACTCCGGCGTCCCCTCCGCGCCCGGCCCGGCCGGAGCCACCGGCTCCACCAGCACCGTCACGATCTTGTTCCGGCGTCCGGCCGCCGCCTCCGCGGTCAGCCGCAGCTCCCGGCCGTCCGGCAGCTCGACCACGCTCGACGCGCCCGCGATCGGCACCCGGCCCAGCGCCTTGGCGAGCAGACCGCCGACCGTCTCCACGTCCTCGTCGTCGTACTCGTCGAGGCCGTACAGCTCGCCGAGGTCGGTGATGTCGAGGCGGGCGGTGACCCGGTAACGGTCGTCGCCGAGGTCCTCCACCGGCGGCAGCTCACGGTCGTACTCGTCGGTGATCTCGCCGACGATCTCCTCCAGGATGTCCTCGATGGTGACGATGCCCGCCGTGCCGCCGTACTCGTCGACGACGACGGCGACGTGGTTGCGCTCCTTCTGCATCTCCCGCAGCAGATCGCCCGCGTTCTTGGTGTCGGGCACGAAGAACGCCGGCCGCATGGCCGTGGACACCAGCTCGTTCTCGGCGTCGCGGCTGATGTGCGTCTTGCGGGCCAGGTCCTTCAGGTACACGATCCCGACGATGTCGTCCTCGCTCTCGCCGGTGACCGGTATGCGCGAGAAACCGGAGCGCAGCGCCAGGCTCAGCGCCTGGCGGATCGTCTTGTACCGCTCGATCACCACCAGGTCGGTGCGCGGGACCATGACCTCCCGCACGAGCGTGTCGCCGAGTTCGAAGACCGAGTGCACCATCCGGCGCTCCTCGTCCTCGATCAGGGACTCCTTCTCGGCCAGGTCCACCAGCGCCCGCAGCTCCGCCTCGGAGGCGAAGGGGCCGCGGCGGAAGCCCTTGCCGGGGGTGAGCGCGTTGCCGATGAGGATCAGCAGCGACGGGACAGGGCCCATGATCCGGGCCAGCGGCACCAGCACGTACGCCGCCGCCGTCGCCGTGTTCAGCGGGTGCTGGCGGCCGATGGTGCGCGGGGAGACGCCGACGGCGACGTACGACACCAGGACCATCACGCCGATCGCGGCCAGCAGGGCACTGGTCGTGCCCCGTATCTCCTGGAGGCAGACGTACGTCACGAGGGCGGCCGCCGCCATCTCGCAGGCGACGCGGACCAGCAGGGCCACGTTGAGGTAGCGGGTGGGGTCGGCGGCGACCTGCGCCAGCTTGGCGCTGCCCCGCCGGCCCGAGCGCACGGCCTCCTCGGCGCGGAAACTGGACACGCGGGCCAGACCCGCCTCCGCGCAGGCGGCCAGCCACGCGACGACGACCAGCGCGATCGCGCCCGCGACGATCTGCGGGCTCATGACACGGTCGGGGCCGGGGAGGGGCCGGTCAGGCCCCTCTCCGCGCGCCAGCCGTCCACGATGGCGGCCTGCAGGCCGAACATCTCGGCCTTCTCGTCCGGCTCCTCGTGGTCGTACCCGAGGAGGTGCAGCACGCCGTGGACGGTGAGCAGGTGCAGTTCCTCGTCCATGGAGTGCTGCGTGGGCGCCTCGGCGCCCTGCTTGGCGGCGACCTCGGGACACAGCACGATGTCGCCGAGCAGGCCCTGCGGGGGCTCGTCGTCGTCCTTCGACGGCGGACGCAGCTCGTCCATCGGGAAGGACATGACGTCCGTCGGCCCCGGCAGGTCCATCCACTGCATGTGCAGCTGCTCCATGGCGTCGGCGTCCACGACGATCACCGAGAGCTCGGAGAGCGGGTGGATGCGCATCCGCGCGAGTGCGTAGCGGGCGATGTCGAGGATCGCCTGCTCGTCGACCTCGGTTCCGGACTCGTTGTTGACGTCGATCGACATGGTGCTGCTCGGTCTACTTCCCCTTGTGCCCGGACTGCCTGCCCCGGCCGCCCTTCTGGGTGCCGTTCTCGGTGCCGTGCTTGCTGTCGTACTTCTCGTAGGCGTCGACGATACGGCCCACCAGCTTGTGCCGTACGACGTCGTGCGACGTCAGCCGGGAGAAGTGGACGTCCTCGACGCCCTCCAGGATCTCCTGCACCTGACGCAGACCCGACTTGGTGCCGTTCGGGAGGTCGACCTGCGTCACGTCACCCGTGATCACGATCTTCGAGTCGAAGCCGAGCCGGGTGAGGAACATCTTCATCTGCTCGGGGGAGGTGTTCTGGGCCTCGTCCAGAATGATGAAAGCGTCATTCAGGGTCCGACCACGCATATAAGCCAGCGGGGCCACCTCGATCGTGCCCGCCGCCATCAGCCGGGGGATCGAGTCCGGGTCCAGCATGTCGTGCAGCGCGTCGTACAGCGGGCGCAGGTAGGGGTCGATCTTCTCGTAGAGGGTGCCGGGCAGGAAGCCCAGGCGTTCGCCCGCCTCGACCGCGGGCCGGGTCAGGATGATGCGGTTGACCTGCTTGGACTGCAGGGCCTGCACCGCCTTGGCCATGGCGAGGTAGGTCTTGCCGGTGCCGGCGGGGCCGATGCCGAAGACGATCGTGTGCTTGTCGATCGCGTCGACGTACCGCTTCTGGTTGAGGGTCTTGGGGCGGATCGTGCGGCCGCGGGAGGACAGGATGTTCTGCGTCAGTACCTCGGCCGGGGTCTCGTGGCCGTCGCTCGTCCCGTTCTCGCTCGCCTTCAGCATGGCGATCGAGCGTTCCACTGCGTCCTCCGTCATCGGCTGCCCGGTGCGGAGCACCAGCATCATCTCGTCGAACACGCGTGAGACGAGGGCGACCTCCACCGGATCCCCGACCACGCTGATCTCATTGCCCCGGACGTGGATGTCGGCCGCCGGGAAGGCTTTCTCGATCACGCGCAGAAGGACGTCGCCGGATCCCAGGACCGTCACCATGGGGTGCTGGGCGGGGACGGTGAACTGTGCTCGTGCCTGTTCCTGCGCGGAGGTGTGAGCTGTGGGTGTCTCAGTCATGGGCCGGCTCTGTAGGCCTGCGATTCCTCCTCGTCACGGCCGCCTGGCTGAGGGCGGCCTCGCGATTCCAAGGGTACGACGCGCTACTGACAACGCCGTAGGGCT
Organism: Streptomyces sp. H51; assembly: GCF_035656535.1. Classification (NCBI taxonomy): domain Bacteria; kingdom Bacillati; phylum Actinomycetota; class Actinomycetes; order Kitasatosporales; family Streptomycetaceae; genus Streptomyces; species Streptomyces sp. H51. The sequence continues at coordinate 108,177 of NZ_JAYMHD010000021.1, read as the reverse complement.
TTTCGGCACCGGAACGGCGACGGGGAGCCGCCGCGTGCCGTGCGCGGTGTGCCGGTTCCCCGTCCGGGCCGAAGTGGTCCGGAATCCGCCCTTGCCGTCCCCGGCCCCGGGCGCATCAATGGGGACGACAGTTCCGGCGGGCCGTCAGGTCCGCCCCGGCGGTCACCCCCGCGGTCACCGCCGACGGCCACCGCCCGCGCAGCGTCCCGCACCACGCTCGCCGACGGCCCGGCCGGATTCCTCCCGTCCATCCCCATGGCATTCCCAGACTCGGGAAGGGAACCGGATCCCATGAGAGCCAAACGAATCGGAACAGGTGCGGCACTGACGGCGGGGGCCCTCGCGGTCGCCGGGCTGGCGTTCGCGCCCGGCGCGATGGCGGTCACCCCGGGGTCGGCCACCATCACCGCCGACTGCGGCACCTTCGGCGGCGGCGCCGCCACCCTCACGGCCACCCAGAGCGGCACCTCGGCCACCCTCACCCTCTCGTCCACGGCGATCACCACCCCGCTCGCGCTGTCGGCGAACTCGATCAAGTCCACGCTCACCATGACCAAGGCGGGCGGCGGCACGTCCGTCTTCAGCGGGACCGTGAACCCGGCCATGGCCGCCGGTTCCGCGGTCACCGTCGGTCCGCTCCCCGGCACCGTGGCCGCGGGCGACAGCCTCGACATGTACGGCGGCTCGCTGAAGATGGTGATCTTCGGCATCACCGTCACCTGCACGGCGACCGCCAACCAGTCGCCCGGCCCGTTCGTGTTCGACTGACGTCCGGCCGGTCTCCGGCTGACGTCCGGCCGGTCTCCGGATGATCCCCCGGCCCCGCACCGGCCTCCCGATGCGGCAGGAGAACGCGAGACGCCGATGCGTCGTCCGACGACGCGTCCGACGATGTGTCTGACAGCTCGTCAGTTTTCCTGCCGCATCTCCATTGACTTCTCATCTCGTCTCCACATCAATGGCCCCCTGCCCGGGTGCAGACGAGCCGCTGCGCCCGCATCCCTTCAGGAGGGGGCAAGGATGGGTTCCAAGGGTCGAAGCCCCTGGAGGTCCAGGGGATCCCGAAGACGGCGTCTGGTCCCGCTGCTCGGCGCGGCCGCTCTCGCGATCACCGCGAACGGCGCGCTGGCCTGCCCGGCCGGCGCGGCCGGCAGCGACGTGGACTACGCGACGCACTGCATCCCGCCGGCGATCGCGGGACTTCCGCCGATCGACGGCACCACCACCGCGAACGTCTCGGTGGACAAGGAGAACGCCAAGGTGGGCGACACGGTCACGGTGACCTACACGGTGGTGAAGCCCGCCGCCGGCAACCCCACCGAACTGGCCCTGCCGGCCGACATCATGACGCCCACCGGCAAGGTGACCCTCGGCGGCGCCCAGAGCGGCGACGTCACGGTCACCGGCCCCAAGAAGAACGACCCGGTGCCGGGCAAGGGGGCCTTCCCCTCCTTCTCGATGACCGGGACGTTCACCGTGACCCACGCGGGCACGATCACGCTCTCGCCCGGTGACTACAACATCCACACCAGCTACATCATGGAGCTGGACACCCCGTGCACGGTGACGAACCCGCCGGCGCCGGTCTCCGAGAGCGTCACCGCGACCGACGCGACACAGCCCAACACCCGTGCCATCAGCCTGGGTTCGGCATCCGGCAAGCCCGGTGACAGCGTGACCGTCACCGGCAGCGACTTCACGCCGGGCGCCACCGTCACCCTCGCCGGGCGGTCCGGGGCGGCCGGGACCGCGGACAAGGCGACGGTGACCGCCGGCTCCACGGGCACCTTCAGCGGTTCGCTCACCGTCAACGACAGGACCACGACGGGGATCGTGGCGTACGAGGGCAGCGCGTGGAGCGACGACAAGGGCGCGGGACCCGCCGCGTACACGGTCGTCGACGACACTCCGGTGCCCGCCGGGAGCCAGAAGCTGACCACCACCGTGAAGGCGGGGACGCTGTCCATGTCCCAGGCCGGGGACGCCGTGTCCCTCTCGGCGGTCGACTTCGGCCGGGGCGGGGCCTCCACCGGGAACCTGCGGACGGTGACCGTCGAGGACTTCCGCGGCGGACCCGCGGGCTGGTCCCTGACCGGCAAGGTCACCGACTTCACCGGGCCCGGCGCCGCCAGGATCGACGCCGGGAAGCTGAGCTGGACACCCGCCTGCGCCACCAAGGCGGGCAGCCCGAGCACCTGCCAGGCCGGCTCCGCGGGCACGGTGGGCGGTTCGGGGGCGACCCTGGCCTCCGCTCCCGACTCCACGCTGACCGGCGGCGAGTTCACTGCGGACGCCCGGCTCTCCCTGGACGTACCGGCGTTCACGCCTCCGGGTTCGTACTCCGGCGTGCTCACGCTCACGCTCACCTGACCGTACGCACCGTCCGAGCACCGTCGTGTCAGGCGGCCGGGCGGCCGCTCCGCCGGCCCGCACCCGCCCGTCCGCCCCGGCACCGCCGCACCACAGCACAGCCGCAGCGCCGCACCACAGCACCGCCGCACCCGTCGCGACGTCCCTGGGAGGTCCGCACCCATGCGCAAGCCGTACGACCGCCTCCCGTTGCTCCTGCCGCTGCTGTCCCTGCTGCTGGGCGTGGTGCTGCTGCCGGTGACGGCCGCCGTCCCCGCCCGCGCCGCGGACAACGGGAGCTGGTCGGTCCACCCCGCCGCCTCCGCCGTCGCCGCGCGGCCCTACTTCTATCTCTCCGCCGACCCCGGACAGACCCTCCAGGACGAGGTCGTCGTCGCCAACAGGACGGGCCGGCCGCTGACCTTCCGGCTCTACGCCGCCGACGCCTACAACACCGCCCGCGACGGCGGGTTCGCGGTGCGCACGGTGAAGGAGCGGATGCGGGGCGTGGGCGCGTGGGCGCGGCCCGCGAAGTCCCGGGTGACGGTCCCCGGGCACCGGTCCGTCACCGTGCCGTTCACGCTGCGGGTGCCCGAGGGCGCCGAACCGGGCGACCACCCCGGGGCGATCGTCGCGCTGGACGAGCGGGTGGAGAAGGGCCGCGGCTCCCTGGCGCTCGGGGTGCGGCGGGCCGTCGGCGCCCGCGTCTACCTCAGGGTGGGCGGCCCCGTGCTACCCGCGATCGCCGTGGAGAACGTGCGCGTCAGCCACCACCAGCCGATCGTGCCCGGCCTCGGCGACAGCACCGCGACGATCTCCTACACCCTGCACAACACCGGCAACGTCACCCTCCGCCCCGAGGTGGAGCTGAAGGCGCGCGGCCTGTTCGGCCGGACGCTGCTGACGCGGAAGGTGACCCGGGTCCCCACCGAACTGCTGCCGGGCCGGCGGGTCCGGCTCACCGAGCCCTGGCGCGGGGCGCCGCAGATGGACCGGGGCGACGTCACGCTGACGGCGCGCGCGCACGGCACGCGGGAGTCGGGCGGCGCGTCGTTCCTGGCGCTGCCGTGGCTGGTGGTGGCGCTGGCGTTCGCCGCGGCGGTGGCGGGCGGCGCGCTGCTGGCGCGGGCCCGCCGGGGCGGCAGCCCGTCCCGGCCGGTGCTCCGGCGGCTCGCCGCGCCGCTCAGAGGGCGTCGGGGCCGCGCTCGCCCGTCCGCACCCGCACGACCGTCTCCACCGGCACCGCCCACACCTTCCCGTCCCCGATCTTCCCCGTCTGCGCGGCCTTGACGACCGCCTCGATCACCGCCTCGGACTCCGCGTCCTCGACGACGACCTCGATGCGGACCTTGGGGACCAGGTCGACCTGGTACTCGGCGCCGCGGTAGACCTCGGTGTGGCCGCGCTGACGGCCGTACCCGCTGGCCTCGGTCACGGTCAGCCCGTGCACGCCGAGCTCCTGCAGAGCGGTCTTCACCTCGGCGAGGCGGTACGGCTTGACGACCGCGGTGATCAGCTTCATGGCTGGTGCTTGACCTTCTGGGCGGAGGACAGGAGGGACGGGCCGACCGGGGCGCCGTGCCCCAGGACGCCGTGATCGTATGCCGTCTCCGCGTGCACCGTAAGGTCCAGGCCGGCGTGCTCCTGCTCCTCGCTCGCGCGGAAGCCGGTGGTGACGTCGATCAGCTTGCCGAGGCCGTAGGTGACGCCGAAGGCGTACGCCGCGACGACCGCCACGGCCACCAGCTGCCTGCCGAGCTGGGCGAGCCCGCCGCCGTAGAACAGGCCCTCGGCCTGACCGGTCATCGCCTTCTCGGCGAAGACGCCGATGAGCAGGGTGCCGACGACACCGCCGACCAGATGGACGCCGACGACGTCGAGGGAGTCGTCGTAGTTCAGCTTGAACTTCCAGCTCACCGCGTACGAGCAGACGGCGCCGGCGGCCAGGCCCACGACCAGCGCGCCGAGCAGCGAGACGGACCCGCAGGACGGCGTGACGGCGACCAGGCCGGCGACCGCGCCGGACGCCGCGCCCAGCGTCGTCGGGTGGCCGTCGCGCTTCTGCTCGACGAAGAGCCAGCCGAGCAGGCCGGTGCAGCCGGCGGCGAGGGTGTTGAGGAAGGCGGCGGCCGCGAGGCCGTCGGCGCCGAGGGCCGAGCCGGCGTTGAACCCGAACCAGCCGAACCACAGCAGGCCCGCGCCCAGCATGACCATGGGCAGGTTGTGCGGGCGCATGGCGTCCTTCTTGAAGCCCAGCCGCGGACCGAGGACCAGGCACAGGGCGAGCCCGGAGGCGCCGGAGGTGATCTCGACCGGCAGGCCGCCCGCGAAGTCGAGCGCGCCGAGCTCGTGCACGATCCAGCCACCGGGGCCCCACACCCAGTGGGCGACCGGAACGTATACCAGCAGCGTCCAGACGGGCACGAACACCAGCCACGCCCCGAACTTCGCCCGGTCCGCGATCGCGCCGCTGACCAGCGCTGCCGTGACGATCGCGAAGGTGAGCTGGAAGGCGGCGAAGAGCAGGGTCGGCACGCTGCCCCGCACGCTGTCCGGTCCCAGGTCCGCCATCCCGGCGTGCCGCAGTCCGCCGATCAGTCCGCCGCCGGCGTCGTCGCCGAAGGCGAGGGAGTATCCGGCGAGCAGCCACACCACCGTGACGAGGGCGATCGACACGAAGCTCATCATCAGCATGTTCAGGACGCTCTTCGTGCGGACCATGCCGCCGTAGAAGAGAGCCAGGCCCGGGGTCATCAGCAGCACGAGGGCGGTGGCGGCGAGCAGCCAGGCGGTGTCGCCGGTGTCTGCGTGCGCGGCGGCGAGGGTCACGGTCGTCTCCAACGGTGCGGGGGCTCGTCCGAGGGTCACCGCCGTGCGTTTCCGGATGTGTACGGATGTGTTTCCGCGGCGTTTCGTTGCGTCGGGGTTTCGCGGACCTCACGGTGACGGGGCCGGGCGGGCGGCGGTGCGGCGGGGCGTTGTGGATCAGGGAGAATGGGCCGCATGAGCGTTCGCAGCCAGTCATCCGAGCCGTCGGAAATGCCGGAGGCCGTCCACCGGGCCGGCTTCGCCTGTTTCGTCGGCCGCCCCAACGCGGGCAAGTCCACCCTCACGAACGCTCTGGTCGGGCAGAAGGTGGCGATCACCTCGAACCGGCCGCAGACGACGCGGCACACGGTGCGCGGGATCGTGCACCGGGAGGACGCCCAGCTGATCCTCGTCGACACCCCCGGCCTGCACAAGCCGCGGACGCTGCTGGGCGAGCGGCTGAACGACGTGGTGCGCACCACCTGGGCCGAGGTGGACGTGATCGGCTTCTGCCTGCCGGCCGACCAGAAGATCGGTCCCGGCGACCGGTTCATCGCCAAGGAACTGGCCGGCATCCGCAAGACGCCCAAGGTCGCGATCGTCACCAAGACCGACCTGGTCGACTCCAAGGCCCTCGCCGAGCAGCTGATCGCGATCGACCAGCTCGGCAAGGAGCTGGGGTTCGAGTGGGCGGAGATCGTGCCGGTGTCGGCGGTCGGGGACAAGCAGGTGAGCCTGCTGGCGGACCTGCTGATCCCGCTGCTGCCGGAGGGCCCGGCGCTCTATCCGGAGGGCGACCTCACCGACGAGCCCGAGCAGGTGATGGTGGCCGAGCTGATCCGCGAGGCGGCCCTGGAGGGCGTCCGTGACGAGCTGCCGCACTCCATCGCGGTGGTCGTGGAGGAGATGCTGCCCCGCGAGGACCGCCCCGCCGACCGGCCCCTGCTCGACATCCACGCCAACCTTTTCATCGAACGCCCCAGCCAGAAGGGCATCGTCATCGGCCCCAAGGGCAAGCGGCTGAAGGAAGTCGGCATCAAGAGCCGCAAGCAGATCGAGGCCCTGCTCGGCACCCCGGTCTTCCTCGACCTGCACGTGAAGGTCGCCAAGGACTGGCAGCGCGACCCGAAGCAGCTGCGGCGCCTGGGCTTCTGACGCCGGGGCGGGTCTGCGTCCCGCGGGCCCGCCACCCGCACCTTCCCCGCACGAGCGCCCGCACCGTCCCCGCACGAGCACCCGCACGAGCGCCCGCACCGGCTCCGGCAGGGGGGCCCGCTGTTCAGTCCACGCCGCGGATCCGGCCCACGAGTACCGCGCCCGCCAGTCCGATCACGGCCGCCACCAGGTACAGCACCCGGTAGCCGCCCAGATACGTCACGATCGGCGCGGCGAGGGCGGGGGCGGCGACCTGGGGAAGGGCGTTGGCGACGTTGATGACGCCGAGGTCCTTGCCGCGGTCCAGCGCCTTCGGCAGTACGTCGGTCATCAGCGCGAAGTCGACCGACGTGAACACCCCGAAGCCGACCCCGAGCACCGCCGCCGCGACGATCGCGCCCGGCCAGGTCTGCCAGCCCGCCAGCGCGGCCGTCGCCACCGCCATCAGCACGCCGGACCAGACCACGAAGGGCTTGCGCCGGCCCACCCGGTCCGACCAGACCCCGCCGGCGACGACCGTGGCGAGCAGCGTCAGGCCGTTCACCGCGGTCAGGATCAGCACGCCCGCGTCGGGATCGGGGCGGTGCAGCCGGTCCCGCAGGTAGTACAGCAGGTACAGCAGCACCAGCGCGTTGCTCAGGTTGATCAGGAACCGGGTGAGCCACGCCCAGGCCAGATCGGGATGGCGGCGCGGGCTCAGCCAGAACCCGGCCAGGAACCCGCGCCAGGTCCAGGCGGGCCGGTCGGCCGGCGCCAGCCGCAGGTCGGGGTGGCGCAGGACGTACGGCGCCACGCCCACCACCGTGAACACCGCGCACGCCGCGTACCCGGCCGCGACACCCCCGGCCACGGTCGCCAGGCCCGTCCCGCCGACCACCCCGAGGACCTGCGCCGCGCCCAGCCAGCCGCCCACCGAGCCCCGTTGCCGTCCGGGCACCCGGTCCGGGACCGCGGCGGTCACCGCGGCGAAGGCGGCGTTCAGCGTCAGCTGCACCAGACACCAGCCCACCGCCATCGTCGCCACGCCGCCCGCGCCCGCGAGCAGCAGCAGCGACAGCGCACCGCCCGCCGCGCCGGCCACGATCCACGGCGTACGGCGGCCGAAGCGGGCCGTCGTCCGGTCCGACAGCGCGCCGAAGAACGGGTTGGCCACCAGGGACACCAGCGCGCCGGCTCCCGTCACCCACGCCAGCACCGTCTCCTTGGACATGCCGGAGCCGGGCGCGAAGTCCCCCGCCTGGGAGGCCAGCAGGATCTGCAGCGGGCCGTACCAGCCCACCCAGATCGCGCCGTTGGCGAGTGAGAGCGCCGCGATCCAGCCGCGGCCGACCCTCTCGACCGGTTCGGCCGGCGCCCCCGCGGGCCCGGCGGGCCGCACCGGCCGGGTCCCGGTCATCTCTGGGCCCGCAGCACGTCCCGGAACCAGGCGTAGGAGGACTTCGGCGTCCGCCGGAGTGTCGCGAAGTCGACGTGCACCATGCCGAAGCGGCGCGCGTACCCCTCCGCCCACTCGAAGTTGTCGAGCAGCGACCACACGAAGTAGCCGCGCACGTCCACCCCCGCCTCCAGCGCCCGGTGCAGCGCCCGGATGTGGCCGTCCAGATAGGCGATGCGGTCCTGGTCGTCGAGGCCCTCGTAGGAGCAGCCGTTCTCGGTGATCACGACCGGCGGCAGGCGGTCGCCGTAGCGCTCGCGGAAGCCGGTCAGCAGCTCCGTCAGCCCCTCCGGGACCACCGGCCAGCCGAAGTCGGTGACCGGGACGCCTTCGATCTCCCGCACGGAGAAGGGGAGTTCGGCCGGGATCGGGATTCCGCCGAACTCGCCGTCCGCGCCCTGCGGGGCGCCCACCCGGGTCGGCGCGTAGTAGTTGACGCCGTACCAGTCCAGCGGCTCGGAGATGACCTTCAGGTCCGACTCCAGGTCGGCCGACGGCATCAGCTCGCCGATGCCGTCCGGGTAACGGCCGAGCAGCAGCGGATCGGCGAACAGGCGGCCCAGCAGCAGGTCGTAGAAGTCGGCCGCCGCCACGTCGGCCGGCTCGGCGGACGCCGGCCAGGTCGGCCCGTGCGAGTTGGCGATCCCGATGTCCCCGACGCCGGCCGCGCGCAGCGCCCGTACCGCCAGGCCGTGGGCCAGCAGTTGGTGGTGGGCCACCGGGAGCGCGTCGAACAGCAGCCTCCTGCCCGGCGCGTGGACGCCGAGGGCGTGACCGAGCAGGGTGTGTTCGGCGGGCTCGTTGAGGGTGATCCACTTGTGCACCCGGTCGCCCAGCCGCTCGGCGACCACGCTCACGTACTCGGCGAAGCGCGACGCGGTGTCCCGTTCCAGCCAGTCCAGCGCGACCGGCAGGTCCCAGTGGAACAGGGTCGGGACCGGTCGTATGCCCGCCGCGCACAGCTCGTCGACGAGACGGTCGTAGAAGTCCAGGCCGCCGGGGGAGTTCACCCGCGGCCAGGAGACGGAGAAGCGGTACGCGTCGACGCCCAGGCCGGCCAGCAGGGCCACGTCCTCGCGGTGGCGGTGGTAGTGGTCGCAGGCGACCGCCGCGGTCGAGCCGTCCTTCACCCGCCCCGGCTCGGCCGTGAAGGCGTCCCACACGGACGGTTCGCGCTCGTCGGCCGCGCCCTCGATCTGGTGGGCCGAGGTCGACACGCCCCACAGGAAGCCTGCCGGGAACTGGGGTATCTGGTCCGTCGCCATGCGCGGATCATCGCTACCGCCGGTAACGGAAGTCAACGGGCGGGCGTGGACGACGAGTTACGCACCCTCCTTCAGCACCCGGGAGACCAGCTCGCGCTGCTCGTCGGTCAGCCGCGGGTCGGAGGCGTACACCGTCGTGCCGTCCACCGTGATCTGGTAGTTGAAGCCGTCCGGGACGCCGACCGGAGGCGTGCGCCGGCCGGCCGCGAGCGCCTGTTCGGCCAGCGACCGCCAGTCGCCCGCGTCCGGCCGCCCCGAGGTGTCCACCTCGGCGTACCGCTCGATGCCCGCGAACCCGCCGGTGCGCCTCACCTGAATACGCATGGGTCCCTGTCTAGTACGGAACTACGCGGCGCGCACCCCGACCTGCTCCCAGCTCTTCTGCACCGCCCGCAGTTCCTCGCCCTGCCCGTAGCGCTCCCCGGCCGCCTCGGCCGTGAGCGTGGCGAAGTCCGCGAACAGCGCGTCCTGCTTCAGCTTGCCGCCGGTCAGCACGTCGTACCAGATCTGTCCGGCCCGTTCCCAGGCGTGGCCGCCGAGGGCGGAGGCGACCAGGTAGAAGGCGTGGTTGGGGATGCCGGAGTTGATGTGGACGCCGCCGTTGTCGCGGCCGGTGCGCACGTAGCCGGCCATCGTCGCCGGCTGCGGGTCCTTGCCGAGGACGTCGTCGTCGTACGCGGTGCCCGGCTCCTTCATCGAGCGCAGCGCCCGGCCGGTCACGCGGGGGGCGAGCAGCCCGGCGCCGATGAGCCAGTCGGCCTCGGCGGCGGTCTGGCCCAGCGTGTACTGCTTGATCAGCGAGCCGAAGACGTCCGACAGCGACTCGTTGAGGGCGCCGGGCTGGCCGAAGTAGGTGAGGTTGGCGGTGTGCTGGGTGACGCCGTGGGTGAGTTCGTGTCCGATGACGTCGACGGGGATGGTGAAGTCGAGGAAGACCTCCCCGTCCCCGTCGCCGAACACCATCTGCTCGCCGTTCCAGAAGGCGTTGTCGTAGTCGCGGTCGAAGTGGACCGTCGCGTCGAGCGGGAGTCCGTCGCCGTCGATCGACCGGCGGCCGAACGCCCGGAGGTACATCTCGAAGGTGGCGCCGAGACCCGCGTAGGCGCGGTTGACGGTGGCGTCGGTGCCGGGCTCCTCGCCCTCGCCGCGGACCTGGTGGCCGGGCAGGTCCGTGCCGTGCCGGGCGTCGTAGATCGTGCGGTGCGGCGTGCCGGGCGCGGCCTCGGCGGGCGGGGCGACGGCCGGGGCGCCGAGGACGGTGGTCAGCCGGCGGTGGGTGCGCTGGTAGGCGTCGCGTTCCAGGGTCCTGCGGGCGGGACGCGCGAGCGCGGGGTCCTCGTGCCGGGCCAGCCGGTCGAGGACGTGCGGCGGTACGACGGTGCAGAAGACGGGCTCGAAGCCCCCGTTGGTCTTCGTCATGTGCCGCACCCTTGCACTCGGTGACCGCCCTGTCACCGGTCGCCACCATGATTGGTGAAATGTCGGGACAGTGAGCCGCACGCTCCGTGACAGAGTGGTATAGGGCACTTTTTGTCCCGGTTGTCGTACGAGTCCCGCATACTGATACGGCGCCCCGCGTCCGAAGGGGCTCGGCTAGCATGCGGAGCATCATGCGTTTCGGGCTGCTTCTTCTTAGCTGCCGCGGCGAGGGCCTGTAGTCCAGGTCGACTCCCTCCCCGCGGAGCTTCGCGTTGCGTCGTCGGCCGTCCTTCCGGACATCCTGAGGAGCCCCGCAGACATGGCGAACCGCCAGCAGCCCAGCACCATGCCGATCCACAAGTACGGCCGCTACGAGCAGGTCGACATCCCCGACCGCACCTGGCCCGACCGGCGGATCACCGTAGCCCCCCGCTGGCTCTCCACCGACCTGCGTGACGGCAACCAGGCCCTGATCGACCCGATGTCGCCCGAGCGCAAGCGCCGGATGTTCGACCAGCTGGTCAAGATGGGCTACAAGGAGATCGAGGTCGGCTTCCCCGCCTCCGGCCAGACCGACTTCGACTTCGTGCGCTCGATCATCGAGGAAGAGGGCGCGATCCCCGACGACGTCACCATCTCCGTGCTGACCCAGGCCCGCGAGGACCTGATCGAGCGGACCGTGGAGTCCCTGAAGGGCGCCAAGCACGCCACCGTCCACCTGTACAACGCCACCGCGCCGGTCTTCCGCCGCGTGGTCTTCCGCGGCTCCAAGGACGACATCAAGCAGATCGCCGTCGACGGCACCCGCCTGGTGATGGAGTACGCCGAGAAGCTGCTGGGCCCGGAGACCGACTTCGGCTACCAGTACAGCCCGGAGATCTTCACCGACACCGAGCTGGACTTCGCGCTGGAGGTCTGCGAGGCGGTCATGGACGTCTGGCAGCCCGGCCCGGGCCGCGAGATCATCCTCAACCTGCCCGCCACCGTGGAGCGTTCGACGCCGTCCACGCACGCGGACCGCTTCGAGTGGATGCACCGCAACCTGTCCCGGCGCGAGTACGTCTGCCTGTCCGTCCACCCGCACAACGACCGCGGCACCGCCGTCGCCGCCGCCGAGCTGGCCGTCATGGCCGGCGCCGACCGCGTCGAGGGCTGCCTGTTCGGCCAGGGCGAGCGCACCGGCAACGTCGACCTGGTCACCCTGGGCATGAACCTGTTCTCGCAGGGCGTCGACCCGCAGATCGACTTCTCCGACATCGACGAGATCCGTCGTACGTGGGAGTACTGCAACCAGATGGAGGTCCACCCGCGCCACCCGTACGTGGGCGACCTGGTCTACACGTCCTTCTCCGGCTCCCACCAGGACGCCATCAAGAAGGGCTTCGACGCCATGGAGGCCGATGCCAAGGCCAAGGGCGTCACCGTCGACGACATCGAGTGGGCGGTGCCCTACCTGCCCATCGACCCCAAGGACGTCGGCCGCTCCTACGAGGCCGTCATCCGCGTCAACTCGCAGTCCGGCAAGGGCGGCATCTCCTACGTCCTGAAGAACGACCACAAGCTGGACCTGCCGCGCCGGATGCAGATCGAGTTCTCGAAGATCATCCAGGCGAAGACGGACGCCGAGGGCGGCGAGATCACGCCGAAGGAGATCTGGGCGGTCTTCCAGGACGAGTACCTGCCCAACCCCGACAACCCCTGGGGCCGCATCCAGGTGCGGACCGGCCAGTCGACCACCGACACCGACGGCGTGGACACCCTCACCGTCGAGGCCACCGTCGACGGCCGGGACACCGTCCTGACCGGCTCCGGCAACGGTCCGATCTCCGCCTTCTTCGACGCCCTGCAGTCCATCGGCATCGACGTACGCCTGCTGGACTACCAGGAGCACACGATGAGCGAGGGCGCCTCCGCGCAGGCCGCCTCGTACATCGAGTGCGCGATCGACGACAAGGTGCTGTGGGGCATCGGAATCGACGCGAACACGACGCGTGCGTCGCTGAAGGCGGTCGTCTCCGCCGTCAACCGCGCGGCCCGCTGACCCCCGCTGACCGGGCATTTCGGGGCCCCGGCCGCCGCACACGGCGACCGGGGCCCCGTCGCGTGTCGGCCATCCGCCCGCGCATGTCACGGAAAGGTCTCGTCCAAGGTGCTGACTGAGCCTGCCCGATGTGGCTAACATCACGGAGGCGCGGCAGTGTTGCCGTGGGGTTACGGAGGTGCGACGTGCTGCCAGGACGGGGACGAAACGGCCGTGCCGCCAGACCTGCGCGCATCCTGGGCACCCGTACCGCGTGGACACCCGTCGCGGACGGCGAGTTCTTCTGCCCCGGCTGCGGAGGCGACCGCAACTACCAGCGCCTCACCGGCCGCCGCCGGCTCACCCTGCTCGGCGTCCCGGTCGTGCCGCGCGGCGAGACCGCGCCGGTCGTCGAGTGCGCCGCCTGCCGCCGCCACTTCGGCACCGACGTCCTCGACCACCCCACCACCGTCCGCTTCTCCGCCATGCTCCGCGACGCCGTCCACACCGTCGCCCTCGCGGTGCTGTCCGCGGGCGGCACCTCCTCCCGTACGGCCCTGGAGGCGGCGGCGGGCGCCGTCCGTGCGGCCGGCTTCCACGACTGCACCGAGGAGCAGCTGGCCGCGCTGGTCGAGGCGCTGGCCGCCGACACCGGGCGGGTGCACGGCCCGTCCTGCGGGGCCGGCCTCGCCATAGAACTGCACGAGGCCCTCGACCCGCTCGCCCCGCACCTGGCCCCCGTCGGCCGCGAGGCGGTCCTGCTCCAGGGCGCCCGCATCGCCCTCGCCGACGGCCCCTACACGCCCGCCGAACGCGATGTGCTCACCACCGTCGGCGCGGCCCTGACCATCTGCGCCGACGACGTCAGCCGCCTGCTGGAAGCGGCCCGCACGCCGTCCTGACCCGCCCCGGCACCACCCCCGGCCGGTCCTCCGGTTACTCCCGCGGGAGTAACCGCCCCCCGCGCACGCCCGCGGCAGTACCCCGCAACTCGCCCCCGGGCCCGACGAGGCCGTCCCCGGCCGCCGGGAGTCTGGATACCGGACCAGACACCCGACCGGAGGGAGGCCCGTCCATGGGGGCCGCGAGGACGCGAACGACGCGAACAGGAGGGGCGCGGCGCGCCGTGCCCTGGGCGGTGCTCGGGCTGTGGCTGGCGGCGCTGGTGCTCGCCGGACCGTTCGCCGGGAAGTTCGGCGACATCCAGCAGAACCGGCCCGTCGACTACCTCCCCGACAGCGCCGACTCCACCCAGGTGGCCCGCATCCAGGACCGGCTGCCCGGCGGACAGTCCACCGACCTGGTGCTGGTCTACCACCGCGACGGCGGGCTCACCGCCGCCGACCGGCGCACGGCCGCCCGGCAGCTCGCCGAGGTGCGGCGGACCTACGAGCTGACCGGCACCCCGAGGGGCGTGCCGTCCCGGGACGGCAGCACCCTCATGTACCCCGTCTCCAGCACCGGGCCCGGCCAGGACGACGACAGGCGCAACGCGTTCGTCGACGGCGTGCGGGACATCGCGGACGGCGCCCCGGGGCTCACCGCCGAGGTCGGCGGGCCCGGCGCCCTCAACGCCGACATGAACAAGGTGTTCGGGACCGTCGACGGCACCCTGCTGTACGCCACCCTCGGCGTCGTCACCGTGCTGCTCGTGCTGATCTACCGCAGCCCGTTCCTGTGGCTGGTGCCGCTCGCCGTCGCCGGGGTGGCGGCCGGCATGGCGATGGCCGCCGGGTACGGCCTGCACGCGCTCTTCGGCGTCACCGTCACCGGCGAGAGCGGCGGTGTGATGACGGTCCTCGTGCTCGGCGCGGGCACCGACTACGCCCTGCTGATCGTCTCCCGCTACCGCGAGGAACTCCGCCGCCACGAGCGGCCGTACGACGCGATGCGGGCCGCGCTGCGCGGCTGCGGGCCGGCCGTGCTGGCCTCCTCCGGCACCGTGGCGGCCGGGCTGCTGTGCCTGCTCGCCGCCGACCTCAACAGCAGCAGGGGACTGGGCCCGGTCGGCATGGTCGGCGTGCTCGCCGCGCTCGTCACGATGACCACGCTGCTGCCCGCGCTGCTGGTCCTGGTCGGCCGCCGCGTCTTCTGGCCGCTGGTCCCCGCCTTCGGCAGCGAGCCCAGGGCGCGGCGGTCGCTGTTCGCCGCGATGGGAACGTCGGCCACCCGCCGCCCGGCCGCGGTCCTCGCGGGCGGGGCCGCCCTCCTCGGCGCCCTCGCCCTCGGCGCGCTCGCCCTGTCCGGCACGCTCAAGCAGGAGGACTCCTTCACCGAGAAGCCCGAGTCGATCTCGGCCGGGCAGACCCTGGCCCGCGCCTTCCCCGAGCGCAGCAGCCGGCCGGTCACCGTCATCGCCCCCGCCTCCCGCGCCGACGCCGTCCTGGCCGCCTCCCGCGCGACGGACGGGGTGGCGCAGGTGACGGCCGGCCGCAGCGGCGCGGGCTGGACCGAGATCTCCGTCTACCCGACCGCCGCCCCGGAGACGGCGGGGGAGACCAGGACCATCGAGGCCCTGCGCGCCCGGCTCGACGGCACCTACGGCACCTACGTCGGCGGGCCCAGCGCCCAGCAGCTCGACCTGGCCCACAGCCAGGACCGGGACCGCGGGGTCGTCGTGCCGCTGGTGCTGGCCGCCGTGTTCGTCATCCTCGTCGGCCTGCTGCGCAGCCTCGTCGCGCCGCTGATGCTGCTGGCCGCGGTGGTCGCCGTGTGGGGCGCGGCGCTCGGCATCGGCGGGCTGGTGTTCGGGCCGCTGCTCGGCTTCCGGGGCACCGATCCCGGGCTCGGGCTGCTGTCCTTCGTCTTCCTGGTCGCCCTCGGCGTCGACTACGGCATCTTCCTGATGCACCGGATGCGGGAGGAGTCGCTGAACGGAGCCGAACCCGCCGCGGCCGCGCTGACCGCGCTGCGCACCACCGGCGGGGTCATCGCCTCCGCGGGCGTCGTCCTCGCCGCCACGTTCGCCGTGCTGACCACGCTGCCGCTGGTGGCCCTGGTCGAGCTCGGGTTCGTGATCGCGGTGGGCGTGCTGCTGGACACCTTCCTCGTGCGGACCTACCTGGTGACCACGGCGAGCGTGCTGCTCGGACGCCGGGTGTGGTGGCCGGGCCACCTGTCCCGCGCCCCGGAGCCGACGCGGCCCGCACGCCAGCCGGAACCCGTGTGACCGGCGGACCCCGGCCGACGCCCACGCCGGCCGGGTGCCGGCCGGACTCCGCGGGGGCCGGGTGCCGGCCGGACTCCGCGACGGCCGGGTGTCGGCCGGACACGTGACCGCCCGGGTGCCCCCGGCTGACCGGGGGTGTCCGCCTACCGGAAGATGAACACCGTGCAGGAGACAAGGACGGGCCGGCCGGGCGAGCGGATCATGGCGGTCGTCAACCGCGATCCGCGCACCGCCCCGCACGGCACCCGCAACGACGCGGTGCTCGCCGCGCTGCTCGCCGCGGCGGCCGTGTGCGTCGCGGCGTTCACCGACGAGGGCCGCCGCCCGGACGCGCTCGGCTGGGCGCTGCTGCTCGCCCTCCACGTGCCGCTCGTGCGGCGGCGCCGCCGCCCGCTGCTGATGCTGGCCGCGGTGGTGGCGCTGACCGTGCTCTACCACGCCCTGGACAACAACCACCTCGCGCCCACCCCGGCCGGATACGTCGCCCTCTACACCGTCGCCGTCACAGGCCGCCCCCTGCGCACGGTCCTCACCGGCATCGTCGTCCTCGCCGTCTCCATCTGCGCGATGCTCACCGTCAACACCCACCAGGCCGTGGAACTGCTGCGCGTCTCCGGCTGGGTGATCGCCGTGCTGTTCTTCGGCGTCGACGTGCGCTACTACCGCGAGTACGTCGCCGCCATCGTCGAACGCGCCGAACGCGCCGAACGCACCCGGGAGGAGGAGGCCCGCCGCCGGGTCGCCGAGGAACGGCTGCGCATCGCCCGCGACCTGCACGACCTGCTCGCCCACAGCATCACCCTCATCGGGGTGCAGACCTCGGTCGCCGCGCACGTCCTGGCCGCCGACCCCGAGCGGCTCGACCGGGAGACGCTCGCCAAGGCCCTCGACGACATCGCCGCCACCTGCCGCGGCGCCCGCGGGGAACTGCGCACCACCCTGGAGGTGCTGCGGGAGCACGGCCTGCCCGACGCCCGCGGCCCGCTGCCCGGCCTCGACGGCCTGCCCGACCTGGTGGAGACCGCGCGCCTGGCCGGCGCCCGCGTCGAGCACACCGTACGGTCGGCCGAGGTCCCGCCCGCCGTCGGCGCCGCCGCCTACCGCATCGTGCAGGAGGCGCTGACCAACGCCGTCCGGCACGCCGGGCCCGAACCCGCCGTGCGCGTCGAGCTGCGTGCGACCGACGGCGCCCTGCACCTGAGCGTGACCGACGACGGCACCGGCCCCACCCCCGGCACCGCGCACGGATTCGGGCTGGTCGGCATGCGGGAGCGGGCCCGCAGCCTCGGCGGCACACTCGACGCCGGACCGCGCGGCGAGTGCGGCTTCGAGGTGCGGGCCGTACTGCCGCTGACGATGACGACGACCGGAGAAGGGGCCCGATGACCGTCCGTGTGCTGCTCGCCGACGATCAGACGCTGGTACGGGCCGCGTTCGCGATGCTGGTCGAGTCGGCGCCGGACATGACGGTCGTCGGGCAGGCCGGAACCGGCCGCCAGGCCGTGGAGCTGGCCCGGGAGATCCGGCCGGACCTGGTGGTGATGGACATCCGCATGCCCGACCTGGACGGCATCGAGGCGACCCGGCTGATCGCCGCCGACGGGGAGCTCGCCGGGGTGCGGGTGCTGGTCCTCACCACCTACGACACCGACGAGCACATCGTGGAGGCGCTGCGCGCCGGCGCCTCCGGTTTCCTGGTCAAGGACACCCGTCCGGCGGACCTCCTCGACGCCATCCGCACCGTCGCCGCCGGTGAGGCGCTGCTGTCGCCGGGACCGACGGCTCGGCTGATCGCGCGTTTCCTGCGCAACCCGGCGGTGCCGTCGGCGGGCGGACCGGAGTGCCTGTCGGAGCGCGAGCGGGAGGTGCTCACCCTGGTCGCCCGGGGCCTGAACAACGCCGAGGTCGGCGAGGCGCTGGCGCTGAGCCCGCTGACCGCGAAGACCCACGTCAGCCGCATCATGGGCAAGCTGGGGGCGCGGGACCGGGCGCAACTGGTGATCGTGGCGTACGAGTCGGGACTGGTGACCCCGGGGACGACGTGACGGACGCCGTGACGGACGGCCGGTGGACCGGGCTCACAGCAGGCCGGTCCGTTCCGGTGCGGGTCTCCTCATGATGCCGACGATTACTCCGGCGGACATTCCGGGAACTGGAGGGGAAATTACTCACCGATCGGGCAGGAAGTCGTGCGATCATCGATCTGGCTATTCATTCAGAAGTCGCGGAACAGGCCATTCGTGGTGTTCTTGGCCCTGATGAAACTGGTCTTTCAAGTAAGGGGTCGAAATGAAGTTCGGTGATCTCCTCCATCCCGTGTCGGCCTCGGAATTCCTGGGTGAGACGCTGGGGCGGGAATCGCGACTGATTCGTGGCGCGCACGGCCGGTTCGAGCACCTTCTGCCATGGGACACCATCAACGAGATCCTCAGTCACCATCGTTTCAGCGACAATTCGCAGATCTCGCTGGCCAAGAATCACACGGCGGTTTGTCACGACGTATTCAATCCCGAGATCTCCACTTTCACGGTGCCCGGATCCACGCTTCGCCATCGGCGTGTCGAGGCGGCTCGACTCAATGATGCCGTGGAGCACGGGGCGACCTTGCAGATCAAGGGCATCGAGAACCTCAGTGATCCCATAGGGCGCCTGGCCGACTCGATCGAGTCGGAGATCAGAGAGCGCGTGACAGTCGACGCCTTCATCTGCAAGGGGGAGACGCCGGGATTCAGCGCGCACTGGGACAGTCTCGACGCATTGGCCATACAGGTCCACGGCAGCAAGAAGTGGGCGCTTGCCGCACCCACGGTTCGGTACCCCCTGCCGGACGGAGACGCGGTCTCCCAGCTCGACCGTGCGCCGGAGCATCTCGAGGAGACCGTCCTCGGCAGCGGCGATCTCCTCTACATGCCTCGCGGCTGGTGGCACCGGGTGACCCCGGCGGGCGGTTGGTCGGTCCATCTCACCGTCGCGTTCCACCGCCGTACCGCGATGGATCTGGCGCATTGGTTCGTCGACACGCTCAGCAAGGACGAGTTCTTCCGCAGCGACGTACCACAGCGCTGGGAGTCCGACCAGGCCGTCGACGCCTACCTGGCCCAGTTGGTGTCCTCGGTGCAGCGGCATGCTCGCCAGCCCGACCTGCTACGACGTTTCCTCTCGTCGACGGAGCAGGTCCAGCCGTTCCGGCAGGTGTTTCACCTCCCCCGGGTCGGCGCGGAGGACCTGGAGGTGGCGGAAGCCGGTCGCGTGTCCTGGCAAGCGCCTCTCGCCGCGGTGGCCACCGAGGAGAACGGCATCACGGTGGTGGCGGGGGGACGTGAGTACCGCTACCCGGCTTCCTACGGGCCGGTGATCGACGCACTCGTGGGCGGTGGGACCAAGGCCGTCGCGGAGGTCTGCCGTCTGGTGGCGCCGGCAGGACTGACGACGGACGATGTCCGGACCGCGGTGGCCGAGATGGCACTCGCGGGCCTGATCAGGGTGGAAGGACCGTCCGAGGACCAGGGGTGAGCCCCTGGGCCCGGCCCGCTCACCGCCGACGACACCACGGCGAGCACACCGTCGCGGCGTCGCGCGCCGGCGCCTTCGGGGTCCTGGGCGAGGACATCCGTCGTGGTCGCGGCGTGCGAGTCCGGCCCGGTGATCCCGAAGACGTGACGGACGGCCGGTGCACCGGGCTCACAGCAGGCCGGCCGTGGCGAGGTGCTCGCCGACCCGTTCCACCTCCCGCGGCGACAGCGGCACCTGCGGCTCCGCCGTCGCCGGGCAGTCGATGATCCCGCGCAGGTGCAGCGCCGCCTTGAACGCGCCCAGCGCCGCCGAACCGGCGCCCATCCGGGCGGGATCCCCGGCCCGCACGATGCCGAACAGGGCGCACAGCCGCTCCTGTTCGAGCCGGGCCCGCTCCCGGTCGCCGGAGCGGCACAGGCGGTCGAGGCGGACGTAGCCGTGCGGGTCGACGTTGGCGAGGCCGGGCACGGCTCCGTCGGCGCCGAGCGCGAGCGCCGAGTCCACGATCAGCTCCGAGCCGGTGAGCACGCTGAAGCCGGTGATCCGGGGATCGTCGCGGACGCCGGTGACGACCTCGCGGAAGGCGGCCAGGTCGCCGCTGGAGTCCTTCAGGGCGGCGAGCGTGCCGTCGGCGGCCAGTTCCAGGACCAGTTCGGCGGGCAGCGCGGTGTGGACGGAGACCGGGATGTCGTAGGCGACGACCGGGACCGGGGACGCGGCGGCGACCAGGCGGTAGTGACGGGCGATCTCGGCCGGGTGGGTGCGCGCGTAGAAGGGCGCGGTCACGACCACCGCGTCCGCGCCCGCCGCCGTCACCGCCGCGACGTGGTCCAGCACCCTCGGCGTCGTCATGTCGATCGTCCCGGCCAGCACCGGCAGCTGCCCGCCCACGTGCGCCACCACCGACGCCACCACCAGGGCGCGCTGCCGGTCGGTCAGGTACGCCGCCTCCGACGACGAGCCCAGCACGAACAGCGCGTGCACGCCGCCCTCCACCAGGTGGTCGACCAGCCTGAGCAGCGAGGGGACGTCCACCTCGCGCTCCGGTGTCAGGGGCGTGCACACGGGCGGGACGACTCCGGTGAGCGGGGCGGGGAAGGTCATGCGCACTCCTTGCTCGCTGTGACGCACGGGGGCCGCGCGTCGGCTGGTCCTGCGTTCCAGCATGACGGCAGCGCGCGGCACCGTACGCCGGCCGGGTGACGGAGACCTGGCAGCCCACGGACCCCGGTGTGCTCCGGCTGCCGTCGGGACGGCTGGTGCGGGGACGGGGACTGCGGCGCCCCCTGGCACCGGGGACGCCCACCCCCTCGTACGCCCTCCACCTGCTCGGCCGGCGGCCCGCGCCCGTCCCCTGGGAGTGCCGCTGGGTCCGCTGGCCCGACTTCCGGCTGCCCGCCGACCGGGCGGACGCCCGCGCCGCGCTCACCGAGGCCTGGGCGCGGGCCGCCGGCCGGCGGGTCGAGATCGCCTGCGGCGGCGGCCGCGGCCGCACCGGGACCGCGCTGGCCTGCCTGGCGGTCCTGGACGGCGTACCGGCCGCGGAGGCGGTGGACTTCGTCCGCCGCCATTACGACCACCGCGCGGTGGAGACGCCGTGGCAGAAGCGGTACGTCCTGCGGTTCGGGCCCGACGGGGCTTAGCCGAGGGCCTGCGCCAGCACCGTCGCCGTCTCGGCGATCAGGGCGTGGTCCCACGCCGCGTCCCGGTCCGGTTTCGTCACCTGGACGGCCAGGACGACCGGGGTGCCGTCCGGGGTCCACGCGATGCCCGCGTCGTTGTCGGCGCCGTAGGAACCCGCGCCGGTCTTGTCGGCGACCGTCCAGGAGGCCGGCAGGCCCGCGCGCAGGCGGTTGCCGCCGGTCGTGTTGTTCAGCAGCCAGTGGGTGAGCAGGGCCCGGTCGGGGCCGTTCAGTGCGTCGCCCAGGACCAGGCGGGCGTAGGTGCGGCCGATCGCGCGCGGGCTGGTGGTGTCCGTGCGGCGCCAGGGCTCCGCCGAGTTCAGCTCCGTCTCCCAGCGGTCGAGGCGGGTCACCGGGTCGCCGAGGGAGCGGGCGAAGCGGGTGACCGCGGTGGGGCCGCCCAGCTCGCGCAGGAGCAGGTTGCCCGCGGTGTTGTCGCTGAACCGGATCGCGGCGTCGGCCAGTTCGGCGACCGTCATGCCCTCGGCCAGGTGCTCGCGGGTCACGTCGGAGCCGTCCACCAGGTCGGCCTCGGTGTAGTGGATCCGGCGGGCGAGGACCTCGCCGTGCCGGTCCAGGTCGCGCAGGACGGCCGCCGCGGCCAGGGTCTTGAACAGGGAACAGACGGGAAAGAGCTCGTCGGCGCGGTGGCCGACGGTGCGTCCGGTGCGGACGTTGCGCCCGAACACGCCCAGCCGGGCACCGTGCTGCCGCTCCAGCTCGCGCAGGCGGGCATCGGCGGCGTGGACGCGGTCGGGGGCGGCGGCGTGGGCGGGCGCGCTCGTGAGCAGGCCGGCCGCGGTGGCGGTGCCGGCCGCGAGCAGGGTGCGTCGGGTCATCGGGGACCGGTGCGAGCCTGGGATCGTCGTTCTCCTTCGCTCGATGCGGGTCTGCCGTCTCTCCTTGATCGACGCCCGGACGCCGTCCGCCGGTTGCTCCGCCGCCGGGCCGGACGCGCGCCGCGTCCGGCCCGGCGCGGACGTCACAGCAGCTTCTTGCCCCGCAGCCGCGCCTTGACCGCCTCGCGTCCGGTGCCGAGCACCAGGCGGCGGACGACCGGGTCCGCCTCCGTGGCCGCCCAGCGGACCATGCGCAGCAGTGTCTTGGGGCGGGGGTTGAGGAAGCGGATGTCCCGCTCGGCGAAGCCGAAGTGCTTCGGCACGAAGTCGGCGGCCTGGAGCCGTTCGTAGAGGAAGTCGGCCGCGTCCGGCGCGCTCACCACCCCCGCCTCGACCGCCTCGCACTGCCTGACCATCGTGTCGTACAGGCCGGCGAAACCCTCGTGGTCGGGCCAGTACAGGCCGGGGTGGGGCACGTCCTCCAGGTCCGTGAAGTGGCTGTCGCGGCCGTCCTTGCGGTACGCGGTCAGCGCGGTCTGCATGCGGTAGACGCCCGCGTTGGCGCCCCACGCCCAGATCCGGAAGACGGCGCTCCACAGGTCGTAGTCGCACCAGGAGATGAAGGCCGAGTTGACCAGGGAGTCGTTGTAGTCGAACAGGCCCTGCTGCAGGCGGTCGACCGGGGCGAAGCGCTCGCCGGAGAAGTCGTCGTCCTTCACCGCCTTCAGCAGGCGCCACGCCAGCAGGTTCAGCGCCTCGGTGGTGTTGGACAGGCCGCGGGAGAACAGCGGGTCGATGAATCCGGCCGCGTGCGAGAGCAGGAACCAGCGGTCACCGGCCGTCTGCTTGGAGGAGTACTGCAGACGGCCCGTGGACGTCCACTCGCGGACCGGCTTCATGCCCTCGAACTGGCGGACGATGTCCGGGTACGGCGCGGCCAGCCGCCGGAAGTCCTCCTCCGGCGTCACGCCCTCCGGCTTCGGATAGCGGCGCGGGTCGACGGTCATGCCGACGCTGCACAGCGGGTTCTTCGACCACTTGTTGTTGTCGAAGCCGATCACCCACGCCCAGCCCCGCTCGAACATGTGGTGGACGGTGCCCTCATACCACGGCACGGGCGGCTGCTGGCTCTCCGGAACGTGCTCGAAGAGGCGGTCGGTGGGGGTCAGGCCGACCACGTGGTTCCACACCGAACGGGAGTGGTGCTTGAACCGGCAGGGATCCTCCCGCAGGCCGAACTTGTCGGCGACCGGCGAGCGGAACCCGCTCGCGTCGACCAGGTAGCGGGCCCGGTACGTGCCGTCCCGGCCGGCCAGCGTGACTCCCGAGCCGTCGAAGTCGATGTCGGTGACGAAGAAGTTCTGCCGGATCTTGCACCCGTACTTCACCGCGACCTGGAACAGGTAGGAGTCGGTGTCCTGCCGGAACAGGTGCGCCGCCTCGTGCAGGAGCTGCGGCGGGGTGTTGAACTCGTTGACCTCGCGCGGGTTCTGCGGCGCCCCCTCATGGTGCAGCAGGAACCCGAAGTGCCGCTTGACGCCGAAGCGGGGCCCGATGGCGCGCGTGGTGTCCGTGAACGACGCCAGGTGCGCGATCTCCGGTACGTCGTAGCGCTCGGCGAGCGTGCGCATCGACACCAGCGTGAACGGGATGGTCGACTCGCCGATCGCGAACCGGGGATGCGAACCGGCGTCCAGCAGGAGCGTTTTCGCGCCGTTGCGGGCCAGGATCGCCCCCAGGATCGAGCCGGCCACCCCCGACCCGAGGATCGCGACGTCGAACGTCTCCTTCTCCAGCTCTAACGTGCTGTCCTGCGACTCCATTTGCTGTCTCCTTGTCGTCGTCGACGGCCGGCGAACCGCTCCCGGACGAGCCCGCCCATGGCCGACTTCAAGAGCGCGGCGGTCTCCTCGGGTGCCTCGGTACGCACCCAGTGGGCGGCCCGCAGCAGGCGTGCCGGGGTGTTGTGGAAGAAGCGGTCGGTGGGATCGGCGAGCCCCAGCGAGGGCGGCACGTAGTCGGCCGCGCGGAGGGCGGCGAAGAGGTGATCCGCCGCGTCCCGCGGGGTGCGTACGCCCCGCTCGACCTCCTCGCACAGCGTGCGGGCGAGCGGGCCGAGCGAGCCGAAGTGGTCGGCGCCCGCCGAGGGCGCACCCGGGCGCCGGCCGGGCTCCAGGGCGTGGAAGACCGTGTCGTCCCCCGTCCTGCCGAACGCGGCGCAGGCGTCCTCCACCGCGAGCGCGCCGAGCACGGTGCCGAGCGTCCACACCCGGACGACGGCGTTGAACAGGGCGTGGTCGCGGAAGGCGACGAAGGACGCGTACGCGAGGTCGTCCTGCGCGGCGAGCAGCCGCCGCTGCAGGTCGGCCACGTGCCGGAAGCGCGCGGTGGACCAGTCGCCGTCGCGCGCGGCGTCGATCAGCGGCCGGGCGAGACCGTTGACGACCTCCAGGCTGTACGCCGGACCCCGCGCGTACAGCGGGTCGACGAATCCGGCGGCGTGCGCGGCGAGGCAGTAGCGGTCGCCGACCGGCTGCCGGCGGGAGTACTGCGACCGCCGGCCGGTGGACGTCCAGGGGCCCGCCGCGACGGCCCGCTCGAACTGCGCGCCGATGTCCGGGAACCGGCGCAGGACCGCACGCAGCTCCTCCTCGGCCGGCCGGCCCTCGGCGAACGGGTGCCTGCGCGCGTCCAGGGTGAGCGCGACGGCGCACGGCGAACCCGGCGAGCTCCGGCGCTGGTTGCCGAACGGCACGACACGCAGCCAGCCGCCGTCGAAGACGTGGTGCAGGGTGCCCTCGTGCCAGGGGCTGGGCTGGCCGTGCAGCCGCCCGGCCGGGGTCTGGTCGTACGGCAGCACGCCGGTCATCCGGGTGAACAGGGTGCGCGACCGGTGCCGCGGCGCCGGGGGGTCCTCCCGCAGCCCCAGCTCCCGGGCGAGCGGCGAGCCGCGGCCGTCGGCGTCGACCACGTACCGCACCTCGCACGCGGTGCCGTCGGCGGTGCGCAGCCACGCTCCCGCCTCCGGGTCGATCCGCACCTTCTCGACGCGGGCCCCGGGCCCGGTGCGCACGTCGGCGCCGTGGTGCCGTGCCACGTCGAGCAGATAGCCGTCGGTGTCCTCGCGCCACAGGTGCGGCGGATCGGCGACGACCTTGGGGTTGACGACCTGGTACACCTCGCCGGGATGCTGGCGCAGGCCCTCGCGGTGCAGGACGAAACCCATGTTCCGCATGACCCCGCAGCGGGGCGAGACGTCCCGCTCGACGCCTTTCAGCGTCGCGAGCGCCTCCAGCTCGGGCACGTCGTAGCGCCGGGCCACGACCCGCAGCAGCGCGGAGGCGTACGGCACGACGGTCTCCCCGACGGCGACGTCCGGCACCGGCCCGGCGCTGTGCCCGTCGCCCGGCGCGAGGAGCACCGTCCGCACGCCGGCCCGGGCCAGCACGGCCGCGAGCAGCGGGCCGGTGAAGCCCCCGCCGATCACGCCGACGTCGTACACCGCACCGTTCGCGCCACTGGTCGCCATCGTGGGCCTCACTGCCGGTCGGACACTGAATGCACTGTGCGTTGAATTCTACATACGTTGAGTTAGATCGGGAAGGGAGGAGCGCGGACCGCCGCACGGCCGGCGTAGGCGAGAATGGACGCATGAGTCTGTTCCGCGACGACGGCATCGTGCTGCGCACCCAGAAGCTGGGTGAGGCGGACCGCATCATCACGCTGCTGACCCGCGGACACGGCCGGGTGCGCGCCGTCGCCCGCGGAGTGCGCCGCACCAAGTCGAAGTTCGGCGCCCGCCTGGAACCCTTCTCCCACGTCGACGTGCAGTTCTTCGCGCGGGGCAGCGAACTGGTCGGCCGCGGGCTGCCACTGTGCACGCAGAGCGAGACCATCGCCCCCTACGGCGGTGGCATCGTCACGGACTACGCCCGCTACACCGCCGGCACCGCCATGCTGGAGACCGCCGAACGCTTCACCGACCACGAGGGCGAGCCGGCCGTGCAGCAGTACCTGCTGCTCGTCGGCGCGCTGCGCACCCTGGCCCGGGGCGAGCACGCCCCGCACCTCGTGCTCGACGCGTTCCTCCTGCGCTCCCTCGCCGTCAACGGCTACGCCCCGAGCTTCGGCGACTGCGCGAAGTGCGGGATGCCCGGCCCGAACCGGTTCTTCTCGGTGGCCTCCGGCGGCTCGGTCTGCGCCGACTGCCGGGTGCCGGGCAGCGTCGTGCCCTCGCCGCGCACCCTGGAACTGCTCGGCGCGCTGCTTACGGGAGACTGGGAGACCGCGGACGCGTGCGAGCCGCGCCACGTCCGGGAGGGGAGCGGGCTGGTGTCCGCCTACCTGCACTGGCACCTGGAGCGCGGCCTGCGCTCACTGCGGTACGTCGAGAAGTAAGCAAGCAAGGCAGTCAGAGGAGACGAGAGACACATGGCCGTACGCGGGTTCCTGGGGCGTCAGCGCCGGGAGTACAGGACGCCGGAACCGCACCCCTCCGGCGCGCGGCCCCCCAAGCTCCCCGGAGAGCTGGTCCCGAACCATGTGGCGATCGTCATGGACGGCAACGGACGCTGGGCCAAGGAGCGCGGACTGCCCCGCACGGAGGGACACAAGGTCGGCGCCGAGCAGGTCCTCGACGTGCTCCAGGGCGCGATCGAGATCGGCGTCCGCAACATCTCCCTGTACGCCTTCTCCACGGAGAACTGGAAGCGCTCGCCCGAAGAGGTCCGCTTCCTGATGAACTTCAACCGCGACTTCATCCGCAAGTCCCGCGACCAGCTCGACGCACTCGGCGTCCGGGTGCGCTGGGCGGGCCGGATGCCCCGGCTGTGGAAGTCGGTCGCCAAGGAACTCCAGGTCGCCCAGGAGCAGACCAAGGACAACGACCTGCTCACCCTGTACTTCTGCATGAACTACGGCGGCCGGGCCGAGATCACCGACGCGGTGCAGGCGATCGCCGAGGAGGTCAGGGCCGGCCGGCTCGACCCGTCGAAGATCACCGAGAAGATCATCCAGAAGCACATGTACTACGCCGACATGCCGGACGTGGACATGTTCCTGCGCCCCAGCGGTGAGCAGCGCACCTCCAACTACCTCATCTGGCAGAGCGCTTACGCCGAGCTGGTCTTCCAGGACGTCCTGTGGCCCGACTTCGACCGCCGTGACCTGTGGCGGGCGTGCGTCGAGTTCGCCTCCCGCGACCGGCGGTTCGGCGGGGCCGTCCCCAACGAGGAGCTGCTGGCCATGGAGGGCCGCACGGAGGAGGAGCCGTCGGGCACCTGACGGCCACCCGCCGTTGCATGAGGGCCGTCGAGGACCCGGAAGATCCGTCCCCGGCCCCCGGTAAGTGCTTCGACCGGAGCTGACCGGCACCGCTACGATCCGCCCCATGGTCATGGACATGGGGCGGGACGCCGGTCAGGGCGTGGTCGAGCTGGCGTACCGGCCGGTCGCGGGGGATTTCCTGGGGGCGCTGCGGGAACGCGAGCGGGTGCGGCGGCGGGGGTGGGTGCGGCGCTGGGCCATCGGTGTCATAGCAGTCGCTTCCGTGCTGAACACCGCACTCTCGGTGGCGGGGAGCAGGAAACCCGACTGGTTCCTGCTGATCTGGATGCCCTTGGTCGCGGTTCTGCTGCTCTGCATGCCCCGGTTCCAGGCCCGCGCCTTCCTCAAGCTCGCCGTCCGCAACGGCACGTATCGCGCGACCGTGGCGGACGCCGGGCTGACGATGGCCACCGACAACAGCACGACGTCGGTCGACTGGGCGGCGCAGCCCCGCTACCGGGAGACCGAAGACGCCTTCATCACCTACAGCGACGACAAGAACGCCTCCTGCTTCACCGTGCTGCCCAAGCGTGGCCTCCCGGACCCCGCCGACGCCGACCGGCTGCGCGCGATCCTCGACCGGCACCTGACGCGCGGGTAGCTCAGCGGCCCTCAGCGGCCCCGGCGCAGTCCGCGCACGTGCCGAAGATCTCGACGGTGTGCGCCACGTTGACGTACCCGTGTTCCGCCGCGATCGCCTCCGCCCACCTCTCCACGGCCGGGCCCTCCACCTCGACCGCCTTGCCGCAGACCCGGCAGACGAGGTGGTGGTGGTGCTCGCCGGTGGAGCAGCGTCGGTAGACGGACTCGCCGTCGGAGGTGCGCAGGACGTCGACCTCGCCCGCGTCGGCGAGGGACTGCAGCGTGCGGTACACCGTGGTGAGGCCGACCGAGTCACCCTTGTGCTTGAGCATGTCGTGCAGTTCCTGCGCGCTGCGGAACTCGTCGACCTCGTCGAGGGCTGCCGCCACCGCGGCGCGCTGCCGGGTGGCGCGGCCCTTCACGGGCGGTCCAGCGGTCGTCACCGGTTGCCTCCTTCACACTGCCTGCCGGCCATTGTGCCAGCCCCGCCCGCGACGCGGTCAGACGCCGACCTCGTCGGCGGCCGGCCGGGTGGCCGGAATCGCGCACTCGGCG
This sequence comes from Streptomyces sp. H51, assembly GCF_035656535.1. Lineage (NCBI taxonomy): Bacteria > Bacillati > Actinomycetota > Actinomycetes > Kitasatosporales > Streptomycetaceae > Streptomyces > Streptomyces sp. H51. Next base: position 80,061 of record NZ_JAYMHD010000021.1, on the reverse strand, counting down.
GGGTCCCCGGCGGGCTGTGCGGCGGCCGCAGCGCGGGCACGCCGGCGGGCCAGCGGGGCGGCCAGCGCGGTCAGCGCGACGAACGCCGCGATGGTCAGCAGCACGATCGTCGCGCCGGGCGGCACGTCCTGGTAGTACGAGGTGACGGTGCCGCCGATCGTCACGGTCACGCCGATGGCGACGGCGATCGCGAACGTCGCCGCGAAGCTGCGGCTGAGCTGCTGGGCCGCCGCCACCGGCACCACCATCAGGGCCGACACCAGCAGCAGGCCCACCACGCGCATCGCGACGGTCACCGTCACCGCCGCGGTGACGGCGGTGAGCAGGTTCAGGGCGCGCACCGGCAGGCCCGTGACCCGCGCGAACTCCTCGTCCTGGCTGACCGCGAACAACTGGCGGCGCAGCCCGACGGTGACCAGCACCACGAACCCGGCCAGCAGGCAGATCGCCGTGACGTCCGACTCCGACACCGTGGACAGGGAGCCGAAGAGGTACGAGGTGAGGTTGGCGTTGGACCCGGTCGGGGCGAGGTTGATGAACATCACGCCGCCGGCCATGCCGCCGTAGAAGAGCATCGCCAGGGCGATGTCGCCGCGGGTGCGGCCGTACCAGCGGATCAGCTCCATCAGCACCGCGCCCAGCACCGAGACCAGCGTCGCCATCCACACCGGAGAGGCGTTCAGCAGGAAGCCGAGGCCGACGCCGGTCATCGCCACGTGGCCGATCCCGTCGCCCATCAGGGCCTGGCGGCGCTGCACGAGGTAGATGCCGATGGCGGGGGCGGTGATGCCGACCAGGACGGCGGCGAGCAGCGCCCGCTGCATGAAGGCGTAGTTCAGGAGGTCCATCAGCTCAGCAGTCCCGTGCGGATCGGTTCGGTGCCCGCAGGCGCGTGCGGGTGGACGTGGTCGTGGCCGGGCAGGGCGTGCTGGCCGACGGCCTTCGGGGGCGGGCCGTCGTGCAGGACGCAGCCGTCGCGCAGCACGACCGCCCGGTCGATCAGGGGCTCCAGGGGGCCCAGCTCGTGCAGCACCAGCAGGACCGTGGCCCCGGCGGCGACCTGCTCGCGCAGCGTGCGGGCCAGCACCTCCTGGCTGGTCAGGTCGACGCCCGCCATCGGCTCGTCCATGATCAGCAGCTCGGGTTCGGCGGCGAGCGCGCGGGCGATCAGCACCCGCTGGTGCTGGCCGCCGGACAGGGCGTTCACCGAGTCCTTCGCCCGGTCCGCCATGCCGACCAGTTCCAGCGCCCGGCGCACGGCCGCGTGGTCGGCCTTGCGCAGCACGCCGAAGCGGGCCCGGGACAGCCGGCCCGAGGAGACCACCTCGGTCACCGTCGCCGGCACCCCGCCCGCGGCCGTGGTGCGCTGCGGCACGTACCCGACGCGGGCCCAGTCGCGGAACCGGCGCCGCGGGACGTCGAACAGTTCGACCTCGCCCGCGCTGACCGGGACCTGCCCGATGACGCTGCGCACCGCGGTGGACTTGCCGGAGCCGTTCGCGCCGAGCAGCGCGACGACCTCGCCGCGGCCCACCGTGAGGTCGATGCCGCGCAGGACGGGGCGCGCGCCCAGCTCGGCGCGTACCCCGCGCAGGGATATGACGGGCTCCCGTGTGCCGTTCATGACGTCCTCCACGCGGATCACTCGCTTCCCAGGGCCGTCTGCAGCGCCTTGAGGTTGGCCCGCATGACCGAGATGTAGTCCTTGCCGCGGGACGTGGACGTGATGCCCTCCACCGGATCGAGGACGTCGGTCCTCAGGCCCGCGTCCTCGGCGATGGTCTTCGCGGTCCTGTCGCTGACGAGCGTCTCGTAGAAGACGGTGGTGACGCCGTCGGCCTTCGCCGTCTTCGCGAGTTCCTTCACCCTCCCCGCACTCGGCTCGGACTCCGGGTCGAGGCCGTTGATGGCCTCCTCGGTCAGGCCGTAGCGCTCGGCGAGGTAACCGAAGGCGGCGTGGGCGGTGACGAAGACCTTCGAGCGCGTGCCGGCCAGGCCGTCCTTGAACGCGGTGTCGAGCGCGTCCAGCTTCCCGACCAGGGCGGCGGTGTTCCTGCGGTAGTCGGCGGCGTGGTCGGGGTCGGCCTTCTCGAAGGCCTTGCCGACGCCCTCGGCGACCTCGGCGTAGCGCACCGGGTCGAGCCAGATGTGCGGGTCCTTGCCGGCCTCCTCCTCGCCGTGCGAGCCGTCGTGCGCGGCCGCGTGGCTGCCGACCTCGTTGCCGTGCTCCTCGAGCGTGGTCAGCGAGGCGGCGTCGATCTTGGTCTTGACCTCGGACTGGGCCACGGCGTCGTCGACGGAGGGCTGGAGGTTCTTGAGGTAGAGCACCGCGTCGGACTCCTGGAGCTGCGCGGTCTGCCGGGCGCTGATCTCCAGGTCGTGCGGCTCCTGGCCGGGCTGGGTCAGGGTGGTGACGTTGACGTGACCGCCGCCGATCCGCTCAGCGAGGAAGGCCATCGGGTAGAACGACGCGACGACGTCGAACTTGTCGGTGTTGCCCGCCGCCGCGCTGCCGGAGCAGGCGGAGAGGGAGGCGAGAGCCAGGGCCGTGACCACGGTCGTCGCCGCCGCGGGTATGAGGGGTCGTCGAGCGTTCATGACAGTCATTTTCAACGAAGATGGAAACCGTTGTCAACAACGGGTCGAGCGGTCGAGGGGGAGACGGCCCAATTTGGTTGAGGGGGACACCCCGCCGGTACCCTGAAGCATTCGCTGGAAGCATCTCGCTTCGTCGCCCGTCGTCGTAATGAAGAGAGCACCGTGGCCGCCGACAAGATCGACACCATCGTCAGCCTGAGCAAGCGCCGTGGCTTCGTATTCCCCTGCAGTGAGATCTACGGCGGCCAGCGTGCCGCCTGGGACTACGGACCGCTGGGTGTCGAGCTCAAGGAGAACCTCAAGCGCCAGTGGTGGCGCTACATGGTGACGTCGCGCGAGGACGTGGTCGGCATCGACTCGTCCGTCATCCTGGCCTCCGAGGTCTGGGTGGCCTCCGGTCACGTCGCCACCTTCACCGACCCGCTCACCGAGTGCACCGCCTGCCACAAGCGGTTCCGCGCGGACCACCTGGAGGAGGCCTACGAGGCCAAGCACAACCGCCTCCCGGAGAACGGCCTGGCGGACGTCAACTGCCCCAACTGCGGCAACAAGGGCCAGTTCACCGAGCCCAAGCAGTTCTCGGGCCTGCTCTCCACCCACCTCGGCCCCACGCAGGACTCCGGCTCCATCGCCTACCTGCGCCCCGAGACCGCCCAGGGCATCTTCACCAACTTCGCCCAGGTGCAGACCACTTCGCGCCGCAAGCCGCCGTTCGGCATCGCCCAGATGGGCAAGTCCTTCCGCAACGAGATCACGCCCGGCAACTTCATCTTCCGCACCCGCGAGTTCGAGCAGATGGAGATGGAGTTCTTCGTCAAGCCGGGCGAGGACGAGAAGTGGCAGGAGTACTGGATGGAGCAGCGCTGGAACTGGTACACCGGCCTGGGTCTCCGTGAGGAGAACATGCGCTGGTACGAGCACCCCAAGGAGAAGCTCTCCCACTACTCCAAGCGCACCGCCGACATCGAGTACCGCTTCCAGTTCGGCGGCAACGAGTGGGGTGAGCTGGAGGGCGTCGCCAACCGCACGGACTACGACCTCGGCGCGCACTCCAAGGCCTCCGGCCAGGACCTGTCCTACTTCGACCAGGAGGCCGGCGAGCGCTGGACGCCGTACGTCATCGAGCCCGCGGCCGGTGTCGGCCGCGCGATGCTGGCGTTCCTGCTCGACGCCTACGTCGAGGACGAGGCGCCCAACGCCAAGGGCAAGCTGGAGAAGCGCACCGTCCTGCGCCTCGACCACCGCCTCGCCCCGGTCAAGGTCGCGGTCCTGCCGCTGTCCCGCAACCCGGAGCTGTCGCCCAAGGCCAAGGGCCTGGCCCAGGCGCTGCGGCAGAACTGGAACATCGAGTTCGACGACGCCGGCGCCATCGGCCGCCGCTACCGCCGCCAGGACGAGATCGGCACCCCGTACTGCGTGACGGTCGACTTCGACACCCTCGAGGACAACGCCGTGACGGTGCGCGAGCGCGACTCGATGAAGCAGGAGCGCGTGTCGCTGGACCAGATCGAGGGCTACCTGGCGGGCCGCCTGCTGGGCTGCTAGCCGCCCCGGCTCCCGCGCACGCACGAGGCCGGCCCCGACGGAGTTCCCGTCGGGGCCGGCCTCGTGCCGTGCGGCGGGGTGCCGCCGCCGGTGGACGCCGTGTCGTCCCGCGGCGGCGGGTCAGCGGCCTCGACGCCGGACCCGCAGGGGCGGCTGTGCGCGGAGTCCGCGGAGTTCCGCGCGGTCCGGGACCGCCACGAGGTCGTCGCCCACCGCGGCAAGCGCAAGGAGTTCCGCAACCGTTGCGTCGGCCGTGTCACCGTCGGCCACACGGGCCTGTGGCTCGCCCCGGAGCCGGGCCCCGCAGGGTGACCTACGCCCCGGCGGACGGGAGTCGCGGCAGCGCCCGGAGCGGCTGCCCGCCATCGCCCTGGAGCGGGGATGCCGGCCGCGCCCGGGGCCGCTGACTCAGGCCCGGCCGCGCCCCGCCGACCGTCGCTGGTGGAACCGCCTGAGCGCGTCCTTGCGCAGCCCCGCGTCCTCGGCGCGGTACCGGACGAGGCGTACGCCGACGTTGTGCCGGGGCTCCGGCTCCAGGGCGAACAGGCGGAACGCGCGGCAGGAGGCGTTCTCGGGACGGTTGCGGAAACTCGCGCCGGCCAGCCGGAAGTCGGCCGGCGTGGGCGCCTCCCGCTCCATGCCGCCCAGCTGCCACTCCACGACCTCGTGGACGTTGCCGCAGCAGTCCCAGACCCCGTCGTCCGACATTCCGGCTCCGTGGCTGTCCACCGTCTGCGCCCGCTGGGGCCGGTCCGGGAACCGCAGGTTGGCGTGCTCAGGGGTGGGCGGTGTCGTGCCCCAGGGGTACGGGCGGCCGTCCTCCGCGCATCCCGCCAGTGCCAGCCACTCGGGTGCCGTGGGCACCGCCCACACCCGTTCCCCGCCGAGATCGTCGTCGTCGGACGTCAGCAGGCAGCGGCGTACGAGCTCCTGGAGGAACCGCCCCGGTCCGGTGCCGCGTTCGTCGGCGTGCCCGCCGAGGACATAGGGAAGACGCAGATCGGAAGGGCGCGCGGTGCCCACCCGGTTCCGCCACAGAACCTGCATGTCGCCGACGGTGAGCGGATAGCGCATGGCCTCGAAGGAGTAGCTGCGTCCTCCCTGCCGGGTGGGGACGAACACCGGGTCGATGGAGACCAGCGGCGGGGCGAACGCGCGCGAGGCCGTGACCGGCAGGCCCGGGAACTTCCCGGCCGCGGCCCGGCGCAGTCCGCTGCCGACGACGTGCTCCGCGGGGAAGACCTCGAACAGCCAGTCCATGATCAGACGGATGCGCCGGGGACGGGAGTTCGTCGCCCGGTCGACGTCCTCGACGACCTGCCTCGGCGGCCAGGCGCACTGCTCCAGCGTGTCCGCACGGAGCAGCAGATCGAACAGCGCCTCCCACACCGAACGCAGTTGGCGCAGGTGCCGGGGGTTGTTCCCTCTGGCGATCTCCTCGGTCTCCTGCAGCAGCCACATCCGTGAGCCCTCGAACCGGCGCAGGACGACGGCCGCGCCCACCAGCGCCCAGAACCGCTCGGGCGAGTCGACCGGCAGCGTCACGCCCCGGTAGGGGGTGACGGCCTCGACGGTCACCAGGGAGTTCGTCAGGCGTCCCAGGAGGGCGGGCAGTTCGGTGAGGTCACCGGCCGTCTCGTCCGGCTTCGGCGCCCTGGGGACGCGGCGCAGCAGGGCCTCGGCATAGGGGCTGCGGTCGTAGAACTTCACCCAGGGCGCGAGCCTGACGGACACGTCCGCGCCCGGGTCGCCGGAGGCGGGCGCCTCGGCGGACGGCTGCTGCCCGCGACCGTGCCGGACGCGCGCGTGGGCCGCCGTCCAGGGCTCGGGGTCGGCGCCGCAGGCAGCCACCTACAGTTGCAGCGATCTGACACGGGGCGTGAACTTGCCGCTGTACATGCCGTGGACGGTCGAGACGGACAGCTGTGCGTCGCCCGCGATCCGGGCGAAGGTCTTCCCGGACGCCTCGTACAACCGCTGCAGGCCTCGGACGAGTTGCTCCCTGGTCCGGATGGACTCGGGGTCCGGCTTCGCGACGGTTCCCATCGGCACTCTCCGCTGCTCGTTCGGGTTCACTGCCTTCGTTCGGTTCATTCGGTTTCGCGTGTCGAACGGGGGCCGTCGGCCCGTCCCCGTTCTGATTTCCGGTGACTTCCCCGGGGAATCGGTCTGCGCGCAAGTCCCCACCGCAGCATGGTTTTTGAGGCGTTCGGACGTCAAGGGACCGAGGAGCGGGAATGAGTGTGTCATCGTCGAACGGGAGTCAGCAGGGAGATCCGAATGCGGAGGCGGGGCTCTTCAGTGTCCGGACCGCCGTGGTCTGCCTGGGCGCTCTGTTGCTGGGTGCGGTCGCCGGCGGGCTCGCGCTGACCTCGGGCCACACGTGGCCCGAGGCGGTGATGAGCGCCGGCGGGACCGCCGGACTCGCCGTCGTGGCGCTGCACCAGCTCGTCGGCCGGCGGTGACACCGGGCGCCGAGCGGTCCGGCGGTGACACCGGGCGTCGGGCGGCCGGCTCACGCGCCGACCCGCACCGCCTCGCGCGCCTCGGCCGACTCCAGCCGCTCCGCCGTGCGTTCCGCGGTCCGCCGGGCCCAGCGGCCGCTCGTCAGGGCGCCCAGGACGAGCACCGCGGCGCCGCAGGCCGTGATGATCCACCAGCCGGGACGGGCCGCCCGGACGAACACCTCCCGGTACGGCGACGAGCCCGCCCCGGAGGCCAGCACCGCGCCGACCACCGCGACGCCCAGCGTCTGGCCGAGCTGCCGGCTGGTGGAGGCCACGGCGGCGGCGACGCCCGCCTGGGCGCGCGGCATGCCCGAGACGGCCGTGTTCGTGATCGGAGCGTTCACCAGGCCGAAGCCGACGCCGAACAGGACGTACCCGAGGAACAGGGTGACGTCCGAGGTCTCCGCCTCGAACGCCGCGAACAGCACCCCGCTCGCGGTGATCGTGACCCCGGCGGCCAGCAGGGGCAGGCGCGGGCCGCGGCTGCCGACCAGCCGTCCGGACAGGGGCGCGAAGAGGAAGCAGGGGATCGCCATCGGCAGCATCCACAGGCCCGCGTGCAGGGCGTCGTAGCCGCGCACGTTCTGCAGGTACAGCGTCGACAGGAACAGGAAACCGCCCAGCGCGGCGAACGCGCTGACCGCGATCACCGTGGCGCCGCTGAACGGGGCCGAGCGGAAGAACCGCAGGTCGAGGAGGGGCTCTGCGCGACGGGGTTCGTACCACAGCAGGCCCAGCAGCGCGGCGAGCGCCACCGCGGCGAACGGCAGGACGGAGGCCGCGCCGGAGGCGGGCGCCTCGATGATCGCGTACGTCAGCGAGCCGAACAGGGCGATGACGAGCACCTGGCCGACCGGGTCCGGGCGGCGGGCCCTGGGAGCGCGGGACTCCGGGACGAAGCGCAGGGTCAGCAGCAGGGCCGCCAGGCCCACCGGGAGGTTGACCCAGAAGATGGAGCGCCAGCCGACCGAGTCCACCAGCAGCCCGCCGGCCAGCGGACCCGCGGCCATCGAGAGGCCGACCACCCCGCCCCACACGCCAATCGCGCGGGCGCGCTCGCGCGGGTCCGTGAAGGTGTTGGTGATGATCGACATGGCGACCGGATTGAGCATCGAGCCGCCCACCGCCTGGAGCATGCGGAACGCGACGAGCGCCTGGAGGTTCGGGGCGAGGGAACACAGCAGCGAGCCGATCGTGAAGACCGCCAGGCCGGAGACGAAGACGCGCTTGCGGCCGATCCGGTCGGCCGTGGAGCCCGCGAGCATCAGCAGCGCGGCCAGCACGAGCGTGTACGCGTCGACGGCCCACTGCAGGCCCGCCGTGCTCGCGTCCAGTCCGCGCTGCATCGAGGGCAGGGCGACGTTCAGGGCGGTGACGTCGAGGCTGACGATCAGCAGGCTCATGCAGCAGATCGCGAGGACCAGGAAGCGCCGGCGATGGCTGAGCTCGGGCATGCGGTCATGGTACGGCGATGTCGATAGTGCGGCTAACTAATGGCCTGTGCATGGTCGTTCCCCGGCCAGTCACGGGCAACGCCCGTCGTACGGGACAATGGGGGAATGCCCACGCCCACCACGCCCCTGCAGATCGGCCCGCACAGCGTCCAGCCGCCCGTCGTCCTCGCCCCCATGGCCGGGATCACCAACGCGCCCTTCCGCACCCTGTGCCGGTCCTTCGCCAGGGGCGACTCAACGGATGCAGCCGGCGGTGGGAAGGGCCTGTTCGTGAGCGAGATGATCACGACCCGGGCGCTGGTCGAGCGCAACGAGAAGACCATGCAGCTGGTCCGCTTCGACGCGAGCGAGACGCCCCGCTCGATCCAGCTGTACGGCGTCGACCCGGCGACCGTCGGCAAGGCCGTCCGCATGATCGCGGAGGAGGACCTCGCCGACCACATCGACCTCAACTTCGGCTGCCCGGTGCCGAAGGTGACCAGGAAGGGCGGCGGCTCGGCCCTCCCGTACAAGCGCAACCTGCTGCGCGCGATCCTGCGCGAGGCGGTGTCGGGCGCCGGGGACCTCCCGGTGACGATGAAGATGCGCAAGGGCATCGACGACGACCACCTCACCTACCTCGACGCCGGCCGGATCGCCGTCGAGGAGGGCGTCACCGCCATCGCCCTGCACGGCCGCACCGCCGCCCAGCACTACGGCGGCACCGCCGACTGGGACGCCATCGCCCGCCTGAAGGAGCACGTCCCGGAGATCCCGGTGCTCGGCAACGGCGACATCTGGTCGGCCGAGGACGCCGTGCGGATGGTGCGGGAGACCGGCTGCGACGGAGTCGTCGTCGGACGCGGCTGCCTGGGCCGCCCGTGGCTGTTCTCCGACCTGGTGGCGGCCTTCGAGGGCCGCGACGACGACATGGCCCGGCCCGCCCTCCGCCAGGTCGCCGACGTGATGGTCCGGCACGCCGCCCTCCTCGGCGAATGGCTCGGCGACGCCTCGCGGGGCGTGATCGACTTCCGCAAGCACGTCGCCTGGTACCTGAAGGGCTTCGCGGTGGGCAGCGAGATGCGCAAGCGCCTCGCCGTCACCTCCTCCTTGGAGGAGCTCCGCGCCGGCCTCGACGAACTGGACCTCGACCAGCCCTGGCCGGCCGGCGCCGACGGCCCCCGCGGCCGCACCTCCGGCAACAACCGGGTGGTCCTGCCGGACGGCTGGCTGAAGGACCCGTACGACTGCGCGGGCGTCGGCGAGGACGCCGAACTGGACACGTCGGGCGGCTGACCCGCCCGTCGACGGCGCCCGGCGCCGCTGGCCGTGACGCTCCGGCTGGCAGCCCTCAGCCCTCCTTCGGATGCGGAGTCGATCCGTACGCCGTCAGGAAGCGGTCGCGGAAGGAGCTCATCTTCCACACCGGGGCGTCGTGGGCCGGGCGCAGGCCGTCCGTCCAGCCCCAGGAGCGGATCCTGTCGAGGACCCGCGGGTCCTTGGCGACGATCGAGACCGGCACGTCACGGCTGGCGTGTTCGCCGCTGACGCGGGCGATCGGCTGGTGGTCGCCGAGGAAGACCAGGACGGTGTCGTCGTCGCCGTAGCGCTCCAGCCACTGGGTGAGCGCGGTCACCGAGTACTGGATGGACTTGCCGTACTCCGCGCGGGACCTGTCCGGGCTGGTGATGATGTCCGACGGCTTCGTGCCGGCCTTCTGGATCGCGTCGAAGACCGACCCGTCACCGAGCCGGTCCCAGCCGACCATCTTCGGGACCGGCGCCCAGGGCTGGTGGCTGGAGGTGAGGATGATCTCCGACATCAGCGGCTTGTCGCGCTTCCTGCCGTGCTCCAGGCGCTGGAAGGCCTCCAGGGCGTACTGGTCGGGCATCGTCGACCAGCTGAACTTCGGCCCCCGGTAGCCGAGCTGGAAGGCGTTGCGCACCTTGTCCAGGCCGTAGAACTTCGCCTCCGGCCAGGCCTTCTGCACGCCCGGCATGATGCCCACCGTGTCCCAGGCGCCGGTCTTCCGGAACGCCTTGGTGAGGCTGAGGTGGTCGCCGGCCATGACCGTGCGGTACCGCTGCTGGTTGTCGATCCACAGGCCCGACAGGGTCGTCGAGTGCCCCAGCCAGCTGCTGCCGCCGTACGTCGCCGACGTCAGCCAGCCGCTCCTGGCGTGGAAGCCGGCCTTCGCCAGGGCCGTGGTGCGCGCGTCGAGCGTCCGGTCGACACCGGGTGCCGTGATCGGGTCCTCGATCGCGCTGCGGCCGTAGCTCTCGACGAACGTGAAGATCATGTCCTTGCCGCGCAGGTCGGGCACCAGCTGGCTGCCCGGCGTGTTGCCGAAGGCGTCGCTCCTGGCTTCCTTGCCGAACGCGGCCTCGTCCCGCAGGGTGTCCCGCACCCGGCGCACCTCGATCCGCAGGGCCGTGGCGGTGCGGTCCGAGGCGACCGGCATGCCCATGAGCTCCAGCCCCAGTCCGGAACACAGCACCCACACGACGGCCGCCACCAGCGTCGCCCTGGTCGCCGTCCGCCGGTTGCGGTCCAGCAGGTTGCCGAGCCGGACGGTCGCCAGGGCCATGAGGCCGAGCACGAGCAGGACCAGGACGACGACGCCGACGGCCGCCCCGGCCGCCACCGCGCCGCCCATCGAGTCCCGGACGTACGACTGCGCGTCGTCCAGCAGCTCCCAGTCCAGGACCGGGTTGAAGGCACGGCCGAGATAGTCGGTGAACCCCATGTCGAGCAGGTTCAGGATCGTCATCGCGCCGAGCGCCAGCCCGGCCAGCGCCGCCACCGCCTGCCGCGGCCGGCGGCGCGGCAGCGCCAGCAGCACCGCCGCTCCGATGATCGCCTCCACCGGGACGCGGGTGAACCGGTTCGGCCGCAGCGCGGCCGACGTGTTCGGCAGCAGCAGCGCCCCGAGCACCAGTGCCGCGGCCAGGGCCGTGACGGTCCAGCGGGCGGCGCGCACGGTCCCCGGGTGACGGTCGCGCAGGGCGGCCGGCCAGGCGCGCGGGGCGTTCCGCGCGCCTGGCGCCGCCGGTTCCGGCGCGCTCGCGGGCCCGGCCTCTGGCGACGGATCCCCGCTCACGGGGTCGGTCGGGTCCGGCAGTTGACGAAGGCGCGTGAAGACAGGCACCCGAAGGTCCTTCCGTGCGAGGCCCGTGGCGGAGGGCGGGGCCGCACCGGGGAGGCTCGGGGCCCGCCGTCCTCCCGTACGGCCGTCCGCGGACTCCTGTTCACGGTCCCGGGCAAACACCCGGCAAACGGCTGGTCAACACAGCCACGGCCGCCCCCCGACGGAAACACCTGCACACACCCCGGCGGACACACCTGCACACCACCCCGACGGGCCCCGCGCGCTCCCGCCGGGCCCCCGCGCGCGCCCTGAGCGGTCCGCGTGCGCCGCCGCTGAGCGGTCCGTCGTGCGCTGCCGCTGAGCGGGTCCGTGTGCGCCGTCCCTGAGCGGGCCGTCGTGCGCTGCCGCTGAGCGGGTCCGTGTGCGTCGCCGCTGAGCGGGTCCGCGTGCGCCGTCCCTGAACGGGCCCGCCCAGCTGCCGCTCGCGGGCGGGCCCGCGCGGAGCGCTTACGCGTCGCGGGCCGTTGTCCGTGGGGTGGGTGGTGCCGCCGTGGACCGGACGCGTGCGCGCGGGCGTTCCGGTGGCGGGCTCGGTGCCCGGCGAGGGCCGGGCCGCGGGTGCCGCCCGCTCGCCGTAGTCCTCGTTCCACGTGGAGCGCCCGGACGCCGCCGACCGCGAACCTCGTACGCGCGCGCGTGCGGGGCACCAACTCCGCGCGGGTGTCCCGTCCGCGTCCGGCGAGTACCTCCGGCGGCCGGTGCCCGGTCGCCGTCGCCGCGTGGTCCGGTGCGGGCGCGTGTACGACGCCGACCGCGATTCGCGTGGCTACCCATGCCGGCAGGGCACCGGCTCCCGGTGTGCGGGACCCCCGGACCCGGCCGGCACGTCGGGCGGCCGATGGCCGATGGCCGATGGCCGATGGCCGATGGCCGATGGCCGATGGCCGGTCGCCGTCGCCCCGCGCGGAGCGCTCACGCGTCGCGGGCCGTTGTCCGTGGGGTGCGTGGTGCCGCCGTGGACCGGACGCGTGCGCGCGGGCGTTCCGGTGGCGGGCTCGGTGCCCGGCGAGGGCCGGGCCGCGGGTGCCCCTCGCCATGGCCGTCGTCCCGCCCGGAGCGCCTGCGTGCCGCCGGCTGTCGCCGGCGGGGTGAGTGGCGTGGCGGCCGAGCGGGATCCGGATACGCACGCGTGCGGGTACGGGCACCGATCCGCGGGGGGCGGCGCCCGTACCCGGCGAGGGCGCCGGGCAGCCGCTGCCGGGTGCGGGGTGCCCGCTCGCCGTCGTCCTCGCCCCGCGCGGAGCGCCTACGCGCCGCCGACCGCCGTCAGCAGGGCGAGCGGTGCCGCCGCCGACCGGGACTCGCGCACGCAGGCGTGCGGGTAGGGCACCGGCTCCGGGTGGGTGTCCCGTCCGTATCCGGCGAGCACCTCCGGCAGCCGGTGCCCGGTCGCCGTCGCCGCGTCCACCAGGGCGTGCGCCACCGTGCGGGCCTCGTCGTGCAGGCCGTAGCGGGCCAGCCCCAGCGTGAGCAGCGCGTTGTCGTGCGGCCACACCGAACCCCGGTGGTACGACAGCGGGTGGTACGCCGGCTGCCCGGCCGCCAGCGTGCGCACCCCCCAGCCGGAGAAGAAGTCCGGCTCCAGCAGCCGCCGGCCCACCGACTCGCCGTACTCCTTGTCCAGCAGGCCCGACCACAGCAGATGCCCGGCGTCCGAGGCCAGCGCGTCCACCTGGCGGCCCTCACCGTCCAGGGCCAGCGCGGGGAAGGAGTGCTCCCGCATCCAGAAGTCCCGCTGGAAGCGGTCGCGCAGATCGGCCGCCGCCTGCTCCAGCAGGGCCGCGTACACCTCGTCGTCCCACACCGTCCGCGCCACCTGCGCGGTGCGGCGCAGCGCGTCGTAGGCGTACCCCTGGGCCCCCGCCGCCGTCACCGGGCCGGTGGCGCGGGTGCCGTCGGCCGAGCAGATGGCGCCGGGGGAGTCCTTCCAGTTCTGGTTGGCGAGGCCGCCCCGGTCGGCGCGGTAGACCAGGTAGCCGCGCGAGGTGAGCCCGCCGTGGTCGAGCATCCAGCCCACCGCCGCGCGGGCGTGCGGCTCCAGCCGGCGGGCCAGGGCCGTGTCGCCGGTCTGCTCGACGTACGCGCCCAGCAGCACCAGGAACAGCGGCGTCGCGTCCACGGAGCCGTAGTACCGCCCGTAGGGCACCTGCCCGAAGTGCGCCAGCTCGCCGTGGCGCACCTCGTGCACGATCTTGCCGGGCTGGGCCAACGAGACCGCGCCGGTCTCCCTCGCCTGGGTGGCGGCCAGCGCGAGCAGCGTGGCGGCGGCCGGCTGCGGGCGGTACGGCAGGGCGAAGAGGGAGGTGAGCAGGGCGTCCCGGCCCAGCAGGGTCAGGAACCAGGGGGCGCCGGCCGCCGGGACGCGCAGCTCCTCGCCGTCCGGTCCGGTCGCCGGGACCCGCAGCGAGGCGAGGTCGGCCAGGCCCCGCGCGCAGGCCGCGGCCAGTTCGGGCCATCCGGTCGGGAAGGCGACGCCCTCCACGAACTCGCCCTCCAGCTCCAGCTGCCGCTCGGTGGCGGCGGCGGGGGAGACCGGCACCCACGGCTCGCTCGTCGCCCCGTGCGGGCGCGCCGCCACCCGCAGCGCCAGCTCCACCGTGCCGTGCGGCGGGAGCTCCAGCGTCCACACCAGGCGGCGGGCGCCGGTGCCCGTCTCCTCCACGCCGTCCGGGGCGGGCTCGGCCGTCACGGTCGTACCCGACCGCCACTCGCCGCGCCGGTAGCCGAACTCCACCCCGTCGTCGAGGATCCGGCGGTGGCGCACGGCGCCGGTCTTGGCGTAGGTGCGGTGGTCCGAGCGCAGCTCGAACTGGTCGGTGAAGTCGGCGTCCGCGGTGACCGCGAGGCGGACGGTCGTCGCCACCGGGCGGTTGCCGGTCACCCGCACCGACTCGACGAACGCGCCGTCGCCGACGGCCTGCTCCCGGAAGATCGTGTACGCGGGCGGCTCCTGGCGGCCGCCGCGCGGGACGAGGACACAGCGCGCCGTGTCCCCGTCCGCGACCGGCGTGAGCGCCTCCGGCACCGCGCCGTCGACCGTCAGCTGCCAACGGCTGAGGTGCCGGGCGTCGCGCACGAACAACCCGTCCGGGGAGCCGGCTCCCCGGACGACACCGCTGATGTCCCCGCCGTCGCCCACGGCCGCGAAGGTCCCGCCGTGCACGAGCAGATGGTGCCGGTCCGTCATCCCCGGTCGCCTCCCCTTACTCCCTGATCACTCGTCTCGAACGTGCGGGCGCCCGTGGCGGACACGGCGTGCCCGGGGCGCGAGTGGAGCAGATCCAGCGTGAGGGCGGCGGTCCAGCTGAAGCCGCTCGCCCCGCACGCCTCGCCGGTGTACGGGTCGACGTACTCCGCGAAGCCGGTGGTGCCGGCCAGGTCGAGCACCGCGGCACGCAGCGCGTCGGCCCGCTCCCGTTCGCCGTGCGTGCGCAGCCCGCGCTCCAGCAGCCAGCCGGTGTTGAACCAGGCCGGCCCCCGCCAGTAGCGGTGCGGGTCGAACGCCTCGCCGAGCAGGTCGTAGCTGGGGACCAGGCGGGTGGCGGTGCCGAGCCCGAAGTGCTCGCCGCCGGCCGTGCGCACCAGGGCGGCGGCGACCTCGCGGGGCAGGGTGGGCAGCAGCAGCGGGATCAGTCCGGACACGCTCCGCCCGGGGATCCGCTCGCCGCCCACCACGTCCCGGCAGAAGAACATGCCCTCCGCCGGGTCCCACAGCCGGTCCACGAGCACCGACGTCAGCCGCTGTGCGCGCGCGTGCCGGGCGGTGCCGGTGGCCCCCAGCTCCCGCGCGATCCGGGCCAGCGCGTGCTCGGAGGCGATGAGCAGGGCGTTGAAGCACGGGTCCTCGACGGCGAAGCCCACCCCTGCCCCGCCGCCTCCGAGGCGCTCCGCCCCCGTGACCCCGGCGAGCGCCGTGCCCCCGGTGCGCCCCTTGATTCCGGCGGCCCGGGTGACCGGCAGGTCGGCGTACCCCCGGTCCCGGTAGTCGGCCGCCAGCCGCACGTAGCGCCCGTAGTCCAGGTCCGTCGGCCGGTCCTCGGGCGAGCCGTGGGCGAGGTCGGCGCGGCGGAAGGAGCGGGCCGGGGCGGGCGTGACCCGGCTGAGCGGCGCGTCCCAGCAGGGGCTGTTGTCCATCCCCTGTTCCCAGGGGTGCACCACGGACGCCAGCCCGCCCCCGCCCAGGTCCCGCCGGTGCATCAGGTAGCGGTGCCAGGCGGCCAGCCGCGGGTACACCCGGGTCAGGAAGGAGCGGGCCCGGGACAGGCCCGGATCGGCGCGGTGCACCAGCCAGGCCGCCAGCGCGTGCACCGGTGGCTGCACGATGCCTGAGGTCTGTACGGTGCGCGGGGCGCCCGCAGCGCGCCCCGCGGTCGAGGAGCGCCAGAAGTCGGGGCTCGGGAAGTACGCGTCGAGCGGGACGGAAGGGTTGAAGACGATGTGCGGGATCCGTCCGTCGCCCCACTGGGCGTCCAGCAGCGTCTCCAGCTCCGTCTGGGCCCGTAACGGCGACAGGTGCCTGAGTCCGATGGCGATGAACGCGGAGTCCCACGACCACTGGTGCGGGTACAGGCTGTGGGAGGGCACCGTCGAGCTGCCCCTCCAGTTGTCCTCCAGGACGCGCGCCGCCCTGCGGTGCAGCGCTTCCGTGGCCGGAGAGGCCGCCGGGGCTGCCGTCGGGGCTGCCGTCGGGGGCGGATCGTATGCGAAGGCTCGCTCGGTGACGCGGGCGGTGAGTTGGGCGGTGCGATCCACTCGGGGCTCCCCGAAAGACTCACGGGCGACCGGTTCGGTCGTAGGTACCGTAGGGTTACGTCTATTTAACACGCAAAACTCAATATGTAATGCAGGCTTGAGAAACACAAGGGGGTGCGCATGACGAGACGAGGGCAGGGAGGACAGGCTCGCGCCGGTGATCTGCTCGAACTGGTGCGCAGTGGACGGGCCACCACGCGCGGCGCGCTCCAGCAGGCCACCGGGCTGTCCCGGGCCACCGTCGGCCAGCGCCTGGACCGCCTCTTCCGCGCGGGCTGGCTGCGCGAGGGCGCCGGCGGCCCGGTCGACTCGCCGCTGGGCGGCCGCCCCTCCATCACCCTGGAGTTCGACGACGAGCACGCCGTCGTCCTCGCCGCCGACCTCGACACCCGCCACGCCCGCGCCGCCGTCCTGTCGCTGGCCGGCGAGATCCTCGCCGAGCAGGCGGGCGCGCGGTCCGTCGAGGACGGCCCCGACGCCGTGCTGGGCGAACTCGGCGGCTGGTTCGCCGGGCTGCTGGAGAAGGCCGGCCGGCGCGCCGGGGACGTCTGCGGCATCGGGCTCGCGGTGCCCGGGCCCGTCGACAGCGAGACCGGCCGGGTGGTGCAGCCGCCGATGATGCCGGGCTGGGACGGCTACGACATAACCGGCCGCCTGGCCAGGGCCTTCACCGAACGCACCGGCGCCCCCGCGGTCCCCGTCCTGGTCGACAACGACGCCAACCTCATGGCGTACGGCGAACAGCGCGCCGGATACCCCGACTGCTCGGCGTTCGTACTGGTCAAGGTGTCGACCGGGATCGGCGCCGGGGTCGTCGTCGGCGGCTCCGTCTACCGCGGCGTCGACGGGGGCGCCGGCGACATCGGGCACATCCGGGTGGGCACGGAGGCGCTGTGCCGCTGCGGTTCCTACGGCTGCCTCGCCGCCGTCGCCAGCGGCTGGGCGGTGGCGCGGCGGCTGGCGGAGGCCGGTGTGCCGGCCGAGTCCGGCTCGGACGTGCGCGACCTGCTGGCGGCCGGGCACCCGGACGCGGTCGGCTTCGCGCGGGAGGCCGGACGGCGGGTCGGGGACGTGCTGGCGACCGTGGTGACGCTGCTCAATCCCGGAGTGCTGATGATCGCCGGGGATCTGGCCGGAACCCCCTTCCTCACCGGCGTGCGCGAACTGCTCTACCAGCGGGCGCTGCCGCGCTCCACCGCTCATCTGGACGTCGTCACCTCGCGGCTGGGCGAGCGGGCGGCGCTGGTGGGGGCCGGTGCGCTGGTCGTGGAGCACCTGTACGCGCCGGAGGCGGTGGAGGAGCGCCTGCGCGCGCTCGGGGTGTGATCTTCCGCGAGATGTGTGACCGTGTGACGTACGGGCGCGTGACGCGCGTGTTTCCGTTCCAGGACGCGTCCGCATGGTGAAACCGGAGCCTCGGCGGGAGCGTGATTCTCGCCACCCTTGATAAGGGTTGCGCTCAGATGAGCGGATCTTGCACGACTGCACTTTTCCAAAGGGTGGCACTCAGTGCCATCGCTTGATCGTTCATCGATCGAAATCAGGCGTGCCACAAGCCGCTCAGATGAGCACCCAGGAGCCCTTCGTGGGGGTGGATGTGTTCAAGAAGTGAAAACACTCGCCCGTTGTCGCTTGCCAAGCTTTGACTTTCGATCCGCTGGCAGCGGACTGGTTACGGGCGCATGACGCGCAAGTGGACGTACCCATGGGCCTTCGATCTGGGTATGTTCCTCGCCGTCAGGGCAGCCACCGCGTCCTCGAGGAGTCGAGACCCGTGTCGGAAAACAAAGAACCCCACGTAGCCGCGCAGGCCAACAGCGTTGAGGGCGTGAAGTTCGTTTACGACTTCACCGAGGGCAACAAGGACCTCAAGGACCTCCTCGGCGGCAAGGGCGCCAACCTCGCCGAGATGACCAACCTCGGCCTCCCGGTCCCGCCCGGCTTCACCATCACCACCGAGGCCTGCAAGGTCTACCTCGACAGCGGCGAGGAACCGGCGGCACTGCGTGACGAGGTGAGTGCGCACCTCTCCGCCCTCGAGGAGAAGATGGGCAAGAAGCTGGGGCAGGCCGACAACCCCCTCCTCGTGTCGGTCCGCTCCGGGGCGAAGTTCTCCATGCCGGGCATGATGGACACCGTCCTGAACATCGGCCTGTCCGACAAGTCGGTCCAGGGCCTGGCCAAGCAGGCCGGTGACGAGCGGTTCGCCTGGGACTCCTACCGGCGACTGATCCAGATGTTCGGCAAGACCGTCCTCGGCGTCGACGGCGACCTCTTCGAGGACGCGCTCGACAAGGCCAAGGCGGCCAAGCAGGTCACGGTCGACACCGAGCTGGAGGCCGCCGACCTCAAGAAGCTGGTCACCACCTTCAAGAAGATCGTCAAGAAGGAGGCCGGCCGGGACTTCCCGCAGGACCCGCGCGAGCAGATGGACCTCGCCATCAAGGCGGTCTTCGACTCCTGGAACGGCGACCGCGCCAAGCTCTACCGCCGTCAGGAGCGCATCCCGCACGACCTGGGCACCGCGGTCAACGTCTGCTCGATGGTCTTCGGCAACCTCGGCCCCGACTCCGGCACCGGCGTCGCCTTCACCCGCGACCCCGCCTCCGGCCACCAGGGCGTCTACGGCGACTACCTGCAGAACGCGCAGGGCGAGGACGTGGTCGCGGGCATCCGCAACACCGTCCCGCTCGCGGAGCTGGAGCGGATCGACAAGAAGTCGTACGACCAGCTCATGCGGATCATGGAGACCCTGGAGAACCACTACAAGGATCTCTGCGACATCGAGTTCACCATCGAGCGCGGCCAGCTGTGGATGCTGCAGACCCGCGTCGGCAAGCGCACCGCCGGCGCCGCCTTCCGCATCGCCACCCAGCTCGTCGACCAGGGCCTGATCGACGAGACCGAGGCGCTGCAGCGCGTCAACGGCGCCCAGCTCGCGCAGCTGATGTTCCCGCGCTTCGACGAGCACGCCAGGACCGAGCAGGTCGGCCGGGGCATCGCGGCCTCGCCGGGCGCCGCGGTCGGCAAGGCGGTCTTCGACTCGTACACCGCCGTGAAGTGGTCGCGCTCGGGTGAGAAGGTCATCCTGGTCCGCCGGGAGACCAACCCCGACGACCTCGACGGCATGATCGCGGCCGAGGGCATCCTGACCTCCCGCGGCGGCAAGACCTCCCACGCGGCCGTGGTCGCCCGCGGCATGGGCAAGACCTGTGTGTGCGGCGCCGAGGAGCTCGAGGTCGACACCAAGCGGCGCCGGATGACCGTGCCCGGGGGGCACGTGGTGGAGGAGGGCGACCTCATCTCCATCGACGGCTCCACCGGCAAGGTCTACCTCGGCGAGGTCCCGGTCGTGCCGTCGCCGGTCGTGGAGTACTTCGAGGGCCGCATGCACGCCGGCGCCGACGACGCCGACGAACTGGTCGAGGCCGTGCACCGGATCATGGCGTTCGCCGACCGCAAGCGCCGCCTGCGGGTGCGCGCCAACGCCGACAACGCCGAGGACGCGCTGCGCGCGCGGCGGTTCGGCGCCCAGGGCATCGGCCTGTGCCGCACCGAACACATGTTCCTCGGCGACCGGCGCGAGCTGGTGGAGCGGCTGATCCTGGCCGACACGGACGCCGAGCGCGAGGAGTCGCTGAAGCAGCTGCTGCCGCTGCAGAAGCAGGACTTCGTCGAGCTGTTCGAGGCGATGGACGGCCTGCCCGTCACCATCCGCCTGCTCGACCCGCCGCTGCACGAGTTCCTGCCCGACATCACCGAGCTGTCGGTGCGCGTCGCCCTCGCCGAGGCCCGCAAGGACCCGCACGAGAACGACCTGCGCCTGCTCCAGGCGGTGCACCGGCTGCACGAGCAGAACCCGATGCTGGGCCTGCGCGGCGTGCGCCTCGGCCTGGTCATCCCGGGCCTGTTCACGATGCAGGTCCGCGCCATCGCCGAGGCCGCGGCCGAGCGCAAGAACGCCAAGGGCGACCCGCGCGCGGAGATCATGATCCCGCTCGTCGGCACGGTCCAGGAACTGGAGATCGTCCGCGAGGAGGCCGACCAGGTCATCGCCGAGGTCCAGGAGGCCACCGGCACCGAGCTGAAGCTGGCGATCGGCACGATGATCGAGCTGCCGCGCGCCGCGCTGACCGCCGGCCAGATCGCCGAGGCCGCCGAGTTCTTCTCCTTCGGCACCAACGACCTCACCCAGACGGTGTGGGGCTTCTCCCGGGACGACGTGGAGGCCTCGTTCTTCACGGCCTACCTGGAGAAGGGCATCTTCGGGGTGTCGCCGTTCGAGACGATCGACAAGGACGGCGTCGGCTCCCTGGTGCGGGCCGCCGCGAAGGCCGGCCGGGAGACCCGCCCGGACCTGAAGCTCGGCGTGTGCGGCGAGCACGGCGGGGACCCGGAGTCGGTCCACTTCTTCCACGAGGTGGGTCTGGACTACGTCTCCTGCTCGCCGTTCCGCATCCCCGTGGCCCGACTGGAGGCCGGTCGCGCGGCCACCCAGTCGGAGGGCAGCGACCACCGCTGACCCGGGGGCCGGCCCCCTCACCGGCCCCCCAACGGCTCCGGAGCCGTCTCCGGTCCCCGACCAGACCGATCGGGGGCGGCTCCGGGTCCCACCGGAAGGGCCGGCCTCCCTCACCGGCCCCCAACGGCTCCGGAGCCGTCTCCGGTCCCCGACCAGACCGATCGGGGGCGGCTCCGGACCTCACCGGAAGGGGCGGCACCCTTGTGCGGGGGTGCCGCCCCTTCCGTACGTTGGAGGTCCGCACCCGAGTCCGTCCGAGGGAGACCGCCGATGACCGGCTGGAGCGCGAGCGCCGTCCCCGACCAGAGCGGCCGGACCGCCGTCGTCACCGGCGCCAACGGCGGGCTCGGCTACGTCACCGCACGGGAACTGGCCCGCCGGGGCGCCCGCGTGGTGCTGGCCTGCCGCAGCGAGGCACGCGGCCGGGCGGCGGCCGGCCGGATCGCCGTCGAGGTGCCGGGCGCGGCGGTCGAGTGCGCCCGGCTGGACCTGGCCGACCTGCGCTCCGTCCGGGAGTTCGCGGACGGCTTCCGCCACGACCGGCTCGACCTGCTGGTCAACAACGCCGGGCTGATGGCGCTGCCGTACGGGACGACCGCCGACGGGTTCGAGACCCAGTTCGGCGTCAACCACCTGGGGCACTTCGCGCTGACCGGACTGCTCGCGCCCGTCCTGCTCGCCACTCCCGGCGCCCGCGTGGTGACCGTCTCCAGCCTGATGCACGCGCTCGCCAACATCGACATCCGCGACCTCAACAGCGAGCGCCGTTACCACCGCTGGCTCGCCTACGCCCGCTCCAAGACCGCCAACCTGCTCTTCACGCACGAACTCGCGCGCCGGTTCGCGGCGCACCACGCGGACGTGGTGGCGGCCGCCGCCCACCCCGGATACGCGGCCACCGGCCTCCAGACCGCCGGTCCGCGGATGGCGGGACGACGGACCGCCGAGCGGATCGTCACGCTCGGCAACCGGCTCTTCGCGCAGTCGGCCGAGGCGGGCGCCCTGCCCGTCCTGTACGCCGCCACCGCCCCCGGCGTGCGCCCCGACTCCTTCACCGGCCCGTCCTTCGCGATGTGGCGCGGCGCGCCCGCGCCGTCCTGGCGGGCGCCCTGGACCGTCGACGACGCGACGGGCGAGCGGCTGTGGGCCGCCTCCGAGCGGCTGACCGGGGTGTCGTACGCGTGACGGTCCGCGCCGGTCGACGGGAGCGGCGGGTCCGGGCCGGCCGGGAGGACCGGATTTTCACCGCGGCAACCGGGGAAGCCCATTTTTTCTCCAGGCTTTGCCATACCCACGGATTCGGCGGCGTGTGACCGGCGTCACATGTAATTTCCTGGACAGTCGAGCGGATACCCCGATTCGATAGAGCCAGCGAGGCCGAAAACCTCGGTCGCGCAACTGCGGGGGAATTACCCGAATCTTGTCGTTGGCAATGGCGCTGAACGAGAGCAGGGGCGTGTCAGTGATCCTGACGTGTGCGAAAAGAGCTGTCCGGTTACACCTTCCGGAATCCGATGGGCCGTCCGTGCCGCTGGACCGCAGGTGCGCAGCGGGCGGAACGGCCGGCGCATGCTGAGCCGCCTCCTCCCGGCACCGGGTCCCGCTCGCGTCCTCACCGGCATCACCCTGGTCCACACGCTCGGCCAGGGGCTCTGGATGGCGCTGAACGCCATCTACGCGACCACCGTCCTGCACCTGTCGCCCGGCCAGTTCGGCATCGGCGTCGGCGTGGCCGCCGGCGCCGCCCTCGCGGTCAGCACCCCGACGGGCCACCTGGCCGACCGGGTCGGCCCGCGCTCCGTCCAGATCTGGTCGTTCATCGCCCTCGGGCCGCTCACCGCGGCCCTCCTGGTGGTGGACGGCTTCGCCCAGTACGTCGCGGTGGTCAGCGTTCAGGGCGTCGCCTACAGCGCCAGCCGCAGCGCCAGGATGGCCATGGTCGCGGGCCTCGTCCCCGCTGAGCAGCGGGTCTCCGTACGCGCCTATCTGCGGGCCACCAGCAACGTCAGTGTCTCCGTCGGCGCGGCGCTGGCCGGCATGCTGCTGGCCGTCGACTCGGTCGGCGCGTACAAGCTGGCCGTGGCCTTCAACGCCGCCACGTACCTGTCCACCGGGCTGCTCACCCTGCTGCTGCCCCCGGTCCCCGCACAGCCGGCCCGGCCGGGGCCCGCGCTGGTCGTGCTCAGGGACCGGCCGTACCTGACCTTCATCGTGCTGGACGGGCTGCTGTCGATGCACAACCTGCTGCTCGACGTGGTCCTGCCGCTGTGGGTGCTGCACCACACCCGCGCCCCGCGGTGGATCATCGCGGCCATCCTGTTCACCAACACCGTCGCGGTGGTGCTGCTCCAGGTCAGGGCGGCGCGCGGGACGGACGAGCCGCCCGCGGCCGCCAGGGCCTCGCGCTCCGGATCGCTGTGTCTCGCGGTCGCCTGCATCGTGTTCGCGCTGACCGGCGGCGCCTCCGCCGCGGTCGCCGGCGCGCTGCTCCTGGTCGGCGCCCTCGCCCACGTCCTGGGCGAGATCCGGCAGTCCGCCGGCAGCTGGGGCATGTCGTTCGGGCTGGCGCCCGAGCACGCCCAAGGCCAGTACCAGGGCACCTACGCCATGGGGGCGGACCTCGGCAAGATGATCGCTCCCGCCCTGCTGACCTGGCTCGTCATCCAGCACGGCACCCTCGGCTGGATCGTCATGGCCGTCGGCTTCGCGATCGTCGGGGCCGCCATGCCGGCCGTCGCCGGCTGGGCCGTGCGGGGCGGCGGGGCCGCCTCCGACCCGGTCGCGGCCTGACCCGGAAAAACGTCCGCGGAATGTCCCGGCGACCCGGGTGGTTCCGCACGGTTCCACCATTGTTCTGACGCTCTTTCCGTCGCGGCCGGAATTCGGCACGAGGCGCCGTACGGAACGTTTCGATTTCATCGCCGCCGTCATCGAATTGCGGCGCGCCCATGGAACGGCCTGAGCGTGTTCGGCATGCCCGCAAAAAAAGGGGATGCGCATATTCCGTGCGGAAAGCGAATGAACGACGACGAGGAGAACGTGACAGTGGACGAAAAGACCGCCGCCTTGTCCACTGCGGCACCGGCACCGGCACTGCAACTGCCCGTCCGTGACATCGCCGACGGGGCCGTGCCGCCCGCGGGCACCGGGAGCCACTCCTGGACCGCCGCCGGCGTCGGCGCCGCCGCGCCGCAGGCCGCGGCCTCCGGGACCGGTCTCGCGGACCTGGGACACGCCGCCTTCACGGTGCTCCTGCACCGCTACAGCGGCCAGGACGACATCGCCCTGGCCCGCGCGGGAGGCCCCGGCGGCGCACCGCTCGACCGGCCCGCGGCCGTGCGCTCCCGCGACACCCGGGAGCTGACCCTCACCGCACTGGCGGCCGACCTCGGCGCCCGCTACCGCGAAGCGGCACCCGCCGCCGTGCCCGGCGCACCCGCCGACCTCGGCGGCGGCCTGCGGGCCGGCACCGTCCACACCGACGGCACCACGCCCGGCCTCCCCGAGGGCTTCGCGCTCCTCCTCGACACCTCCGGGACCGCCGGCCACCCGGCCCGGTTCACCCTGCACTACGACCGCGCGCTCTTCACCCCGGAACTGATCAGGCGCATGGCCGCCAACCTCGACACCCTGCTGCGCCACGCCGAACAGCACCCGCGGACGCCCGTCGCCGACCTGCCCCTGCTCTCCGAGCGCGAGACCCGCCGCCTCCTGCGGGACCTCAACGACACCGCCCGCCCCTACGACCGCGGCACCACCCTGCACGCCCTCGTCGAGGCCCAGGCCGCCCGCACCCCCGACGCCCCGGCCGTCGAGTGGCGCGGCTCGGTGCTGACGTACCGCCGACTCGACCGGCAGGCGAACCGGCTGGCGCGCGCACTCGGCGCTCTCGGGATCACCCCCGGCTCCCGGATCGGCCTCTCGCTGCCCCGCACCCACCGCGCCGTCGTCCTGCTGCTCGCCGTCCACAAGGCGGGCTGCGCCTACGTCCCCCTCGACCCGGCCTATCCCGCCGACCGGCTGACCGCCATCGCCGCGACGGCCGACATGGCCGCCGTCGTCCACGACGGGGACGACACCCCCGGCTGGCTCGCCGGCGTGTCCGCGACCCCGCTGCCGTGGGCGGAGCTGTGGGAGAAGTCGTTCGCCGAGGACGACACCCCGCCGGACGTCACCGTCGGCCCGGAGTCCGCCACCCACCTCATCTACACCTCCGGCTCGACCGGCCTGCCCAAGGGCGTGCTGATCGGCCACCGCAACGCCGTGGCGCTGCTGGCCTGGTCCGAGGCCACGTACACACCCGAGGACCTGGCCCGGGTGCTGTTCTCCACCTCCCTCAACTTCGACCTGTCGGTGTTCGAACTGTGGGCCCCGCTCACCCGCGGCGGCTGCGTGGTCGTCGTGGACAACGTCCTCGCGCTCACCGAGGACGAGGGGCTGCGCCCGACCCTGGTCAACACCGTGCCGAGCGCCCTGAACGTCCTGCTCCAGCGCGCGGCCGTGCCCGCGTCGGCGCGGGTGCTCAACGTCGCGGGGGAGCCGCTGGCGAAGGAACTGGTGAACGCCGCGTTCGCCACGACGGGCGTGCGGCGGCTCTACAACCTGTACGGGCCGTCCGAGGACACCACCTACTCGACGTGGAAGTGCTTCACCGGCCCGACCGCCGAGACCCCCACGATCGGCGTCCCGGTCCACAACACCGTCGCCTACCTGCTCGACGCGGACGGCAGGCCCGTTCCGTACGGCGCCACGGGCGAGCTCCACCTCGGCGGCGACGGCCTGGCCGACGGCTACATCAACGACCCCGAGCGCACCGCGGCCGTGTTCACCACCGCTCCGCCGCACCTCGGCCCGGTACCCGGCGGACGGCTGTACCGCACCGGCGACCTGGCACGCTGGACCGAGGACGGCGAACTCCGCTTCCTCGGCCGCAGGGACAACCAGGTCAAGGTGCGCGGCTTCCGCATCGAACTCGGCGAGATCGAATCGGTGGCCCGCGAGGCCGTGGGCCCGCGCGACGTCGCGGCCCTGGCCGTGCGCACCGGCACGGACACCCGGCTGGTCTGCTACGTGGGCGGCGACGGCGCCGAGGTGACGGCCGGGGCGGTGGCCGCCCGGCTGCGGGCCAGGCTGCCGCACTACATGCAGCCCGCCGAGATCGTGATCGAGGACCGGCTGCCCCGCCTGCCCAACGGCAAGGTGGACCGCACCGCCCTCGCCGCCCGTGCCGCCGACCGGGGCACCGGCACCGCCGCCGCGTTCACCGGCGACGACCCAGACGAAGCCCGCGTCGCCCAGGTGTGGGCCGAACTCCTGGGCCTCGGCGGCATCTCGCCCGACCTGGACTTCTTCTCCGTCGGCGGCCACTCCCTGCTGGCCACCCTGCTCGCGGCCCGCCTGTCCGACGCCGCCGGCCGTCCCGTCCGGGTGGCGGAGATCCACGGCCACCCCACCCTGGCCGAGCAGGCGGAGCTGCTGCGCCGCACCCGCGAGCGGGCGGCCGGCCCCCGGGTGCCCGTCGGCACCCCCGAGCGGCTGCGCGCCGTTGCCGACACCCTCCGCCAGTCCGCCCGCGGACACGGCGTCCCCGGGGCGGGCACCGCGGTGTACCTCGACGGCACGCTGGAGCTGACCTACCACGGCGTCACCGACACCGCCTCGCGCACCCCGTACGGCCCCCGGACCCGGCAGCGCGTCACCTGCATCACCAAGCCCATGCTGGCCTTCGTCGCGCTCCGCCTCGTCGACCGCGGCCTGATCGGCCTCGACGAGCCGCTCCACGAAATGCTGCCGCGGGCGTTCCGCCGCCGCGACGGCCGCACCGTCGAGGTCACCCTGCGGCACCTGCTGTCGCACACCAGCGGCGTCGACGACTCCTACGAGGTCTGGCACGACACCGACCTGCCCGACCTCGACACCTACCTGGACAGCCTGGCCGGCTACGGCCAGCTCTTCGAGCCCGGCGAGGTCTTCGCGTACTCGGCGGTCGGCACCTCGATCGTCGCCGCGCTGATCGAGAAGCTCCTCGGGATCCCCTGGCGCCGCGCGGTCAACGAACTCCTGCTCACCCCGCTCGGCATCAAGGAGATCCCGCCCGCCCGCACCGAGGACGGCCACTACGGGCGCACCGTCTCCACCGGCTACGTATGGACCGAACAGGTCAAGCGGTACGTACGCCACGACCCGCCGCGGCAGACCGTCGCCGACGATGCCGCCGGCTCCTTCTCCGTCTGCCTCACCCTGGCGGAACTGGCGAAGATCGCCCTGCTCGCCGTGCACGACGGTGTCACCCCCGACGGCGAGCGCCTGCTGTCCGCCGACCTCGCCCGGCAGATGCGCACCCCTCAGATCCCCGTCCCCGGCCACCACTTCATGCACGCCTGGGGCCTGGGCTGGCTGATGTTCGGCCCGGCCGCCTTCGGCTTCAACTCCAACGGCAGCGGCCACCACAACTTCGTCCAGATCTTCCCCGAGGAGCGCTCCTTCCTGCTCCTCCTCGCCAACGCCTACCCGGTGTTCGGCCTCTACGAGGACGTGCTGCGGGCCTTCACCGGCGAGGGACTCATCCGCACCGGGCGCCCGTTCGAGATGGACCTCGACGACTGCCCCGGGCTCTACGCCTCCGACGGCTACCGGCTCCACGTCGAGCGCGGCGCCGAGCACCTGCGCTACGCCTACTCCGAACGCCGGCCGGACGGGGCGTGGCAGTGCCTCGACGAAGGGGACCTCGTGCTGTCCGGCGCGGGCGGGTTCAGCTCCATCTCGGAGAAGAACGTCCTCGCCGGTTCCATCTCCTTCATTCCCCTGCCCGGCACCGCCACGCCGGGCTTCGTCCGCATCGGCCAGCGGTTCGCGAGGAGAACCCCATGACTGACCCACACCACCCGACGGACCGGCACGGCAGCGGACGGCACGTGGTCTTCGTGACCTGGAAGGCCGGCAACGCCCCGGCGTTCGAGGCGGCCAAGCGGCTCGGCCACCACGTGACGCTCGTCCGCTCCCTGCTCATGGAGCAGGCCCAGAACATCGACTTCGACGCCTCCCCCTACGCCCGCTTCGTCGACCGGGTCCACGTGCTCAAGGACGCCACCGACCCCGACGCCCTGCTCGCCTGCGTCCGGGCCGTCCACCGGGAGCGGCCGGTCGACGGGTTCGTCGCCACCGTCGACGCGCTGGTGGTCCCCGTCGCGCGGATCGCCGAGCAGCTCGGGGTGCCGTTCACCGACGCCGACGCCGCGGCTGCCGCCAAGCAGAAGGACCGCTGCCGGCGGACCCTCGCGGAAGCCGGCGTCGACCGCACCCGGCACGCCGTCGTCGGCGGCGTCGCGGAGGCCGCCGCGTTCGCGGCCGACACCGGCTACCCGGTCGTGGTCAAACCGGCCCGGGGCTCCGGCAGCGAGGGCGCGCACGTCATCGCCGACGAGCGGCACCTGGCCGACGTCCTCGGGCGGGCCGGCCAGGGCGTCTACGCGGCGGGCATCCTCGTCGAGGAGTACCTCACCGGACGTTTCCTGTCCGCCGAGATCGGCCTCGCCCGCGGCCGGTTCCTGCGGCTGGCCGTCAGCGAGCGCTCCACCTGGCGCCGCCACGAGGCCCTGGAGACCGGCACGACGATCCCCGCGGGCATCACCGCCGACGAGCACGACCGCGTGATGGAGTTCGCCGAGGCCGTCGTCGGCGCGCTCGGCCTGCGGCTCGGCATCTTCCACGTCGAGATCATGCTCGGCGCGGACGGCACGCCCCGGCTGATCGAGGTCAACCCGCGCCTCATGGGCTCCTGCCTGCCGAACCTGTTCCGGCTCGCCGGCGGCGGGGACATCTTCGAACTGCTCGTCCGCATCCACCTGGACGAGCCGGTCGAGCACGGCCCGAGCGGCTTCACCCACTACGCGACCGTCCGCTGGTTCGGCGCCGCCGACACCGTGCCGAAGCCCGACCGGGTACCCGACCTCGACTGGGCCGCCGCCGAGCACGGCGACAGTCTGCACGCGCTCACCGTCCGCTTCCCCGACGGCGACACGCTCACTCCCTGCCGGGGCAACCTCGGCAACTTCGGCGAGGTCCAGGTCGTGCACGCCGACCGCGCGACGTCGATCCGCATCGCCGAGGACGTCGTCCGCGGCATGGCCGACCGGCTCGGCTTCGAGGTGACCGGATGACGGCCACGACCGGTGACCGGACGACGGCCACCACCGGCGACCGGACGACGGCCACCACCGCGTTCTACGACCAGACCCGCAGGCAGCTGGCCCGGCTGGGCCTGCCCGACGGGGATCCGCAGCGCGTCCCCGACTCCGGCGGGACGTTCCCCGACGGCGGGCACTTCCGCATCGAGGTGCCCACCGTGAACTCCGTCCGGGCCGCCGAGACGCTGCTCGCCGAGAGCCGCCGCCGCGGCTTCACCATCAACCGGATCACCGAGACCCGCGGCATGTGCCGGCACACGGCGAGCGAGATCGGCGAGTACGTCGCCCTGGGCGAGGAGTACGGGGCCGAGATCCTCATGTCGGTCGGACCCCGCGCCGCCTACGACATCGGCGGCAGCGTCCAGACCCCGGAAGGCTCCCGCATCGCCTACCGGCTGCGCGGCCAGGAACAGATCGTCCGGGCCGTCGAGGACGTCAAACGCGGCATCGGCCTGGGCGTCCGCGGCTTCGTCGTCTACGACGAGGGCCTGCTGTGGGTGCTCGGACGCCTGCGCACCGCCGGTGAACTGCCCGCCGGCATCCACCTGAAGGTCTCCGCGCACTGCGGGCAGGGCAACCCGGCCTCGGCGCAGATGCTGGAGATGCTCGGCGCGGACAGCTTCAACCCCGTACGCGACCTGACCCTGCCCATGATCGCGGCCCTCCGGCAGGCGGTCGCGATCCCGCTGGACTGCCACGTGGACAACCCCAGGACGTCCGGCGGGTTCATCCGCACCTACGAGGCCCCCGACATCGTCCGCGCCGCCGCGCCCGTCCACCTCAAGACGGGCAACAGCGCCCTCGAAGGCCACGGCGTCAGCCCCACCCCCGAGCAGCTCGACGACATCCTGCGGCAGGTGGAGATCGTGACCGAGTTCCTCGCCCGGCACCATCCGCGGGCCCGGCAGAGCGGCACCCGGTCCGCCGGCCTCGCCCTCGAACCCGCGGGCGCCGTCCCGGGCAAGGAGGCCTGACCCATGTGCCGCATCTACGGCTGCTTCGGCGGCGAACGCGCCGACCCCCACGTACTGGAGGCGGTGGCCGCGGCGATGCTCCCGGGCGGACCCGACGAACAGACCGTGCTACGAAGCGACGGATGGGCGCTCGGCACCGACCGGCTGGCGATCCAGGGCATCGACTCCGGCCGACAGCCCTTCCGGCTCGGCCCGCTGACCTGCGTCTTCAACGGCGAGATCTACAACCACCGGCAACTGCGCGCCGAACTCGCCGCCCACGGGTACAGCTTCGACGGCGACTGCGACGGCGACGTCCTGCTGCCGCTGTACGAGCTGCACGGCGACGCGTTCACCTCCCGCCTGGAAGGCATGTTCGCCCTCGCGCTCGTCGACGAGCGCGAGGAACCCGTCCTCAAGCTCTTCACCGACCACGCCGGCATGAAGTCGCTCTACTACTACCTGTCCGCCGACGGCCGCCGCCTGCGCTTCGCCTCCGAACTGCGGGCCCTCGGCCGGTTCCCCGACTTCCCCGGCGAACTCGACCCGCTCGCCGTCGACCGCTACCTCGGCGGCAAGGCCGTCTGGGGACCGGGCACCGTCCACCCCCGGGTCCGCACCCTGGAGCCCGGCTCCACGCTGCGCTTCGCCGACGGGCGGACGACGCTCACCCGCACGCCCCTGGCGCCCGCGGAGCCCGACTGGCCCGGCGGCGAGCCGACCGTCGCGGCCGCGGCCGGACTCCTCGACGAACTGCTGCGCACCGAGGTGGGCCGGATGCTCGACGCCGACGTCCCCGTCTGCGTCGTCACCAGCGGGGGGCTGGACTCCAGCTACACCACGGCCCTCGCCGCCCACCTGGTTCCCGAGGTGGCCTCCTTCAACATCGCCTACCGCGGGGACTGGCCGGCCGACGAACGCCACCACGCCGCGGAGGTCGCCCGCCACTGCGGCACCGAACATCACCAGGTGCTCCTCGACCCGGCCGGCTTCCCCGAGCTCGTCGAGCGGTACGTCCGCCACCTCGACCAGCCCAACAACGCCCCGCACGGCCTCAGCACGTTCGCCCTCTTCGAGGCCGTCCACCAGGCCGGTTTCAAGGTGGCCCTGACCGGCGACGGGGCCGACGAACTCTTCGCCGGGTACGCCCGGTTCGTCAAGGCGGACCGGGACGGCGCCGCCACCTGGCACCGCACCTACCAGGGCACCATGGCGGCGGCCGACACGGCGGCCCTCGGCCGGCTCTACACCCCCGACTACCTGGCCCACGTCAGGGACGCGGGAGGCTGCTTCGGCGACCGCAGCGGCGACGAACTCGACCGCCGGGTCCGCTCGGGCGAGCACGGCAAGCTGGAGACGCTGCTGCGCTACGACCAGCAGGAGCGGTTCCCCTACTACATCCTGCGCCGCGTCGACCACCTGAGCATGGCCCACTCGGTGGAGGCCCGCATCCCCTTCCTCCAGCCGTCCGTGATGCGCCTGGCCCGCGCGACCCCCGCCCACGTCAAGGTGGCCGGCGACACCGTGAAGGCGCCGGTGGCCGAAGCCGCGCGGCGCTGGGTCCCGCGGAGCGTCGTCGAGCGGCCCAAGCAGCCGTTCACCCTGCCCGTCACCGCGATGATCAGGCCGGGGGAGGCGCTGTACGACATGATCGGCGACCTCCTCCTCGGCCGCGACGCCCGCTGCCGCGACTACGTCCGGCAGGACACCGTCCAGGACGTCTTCCGCACCCAGACCGAGAACCCCGCGGCGCACGCCGCCGAACTCCTGTGGTCCCTCCTGGTCCTGGAGACCTGGCTGCGCGCCCGCGGCCTCACACCCGCCCCCCTCCCGGAAAGAGCGAGCCGATGACCGACGCGACCGAGACCACGCCCGCCATCACCTCCGTACTGGACGGCGTCACCCGCGACGACATACGCCGTGACCCGTTCCCGCACGTCGTCGTCCGCGACGCGCTGCCGCGGGACCTCTACGACGCCCTGTCCGGGTCGATGCCGACCGCCGAGTACATCGGGCAGCGGATCGGCAAGCCGATCACCTCCAACGAGCGCTACAACTACATGTCGGAGCCGATCCTGGCCGATCCGGCGATGGCACAGGTGTGGAAGGACTTCGTGACCCACCACTCCTCGCCCGCCTTCTACCGGCAGTTCCTCGACCTGTTCCAGGAGGACCTGCTCGACCGTCTCCCCACCGCCGAGGAACAGACCGGCCCGCTGCGCGAGCTGCGCGTGGGCCGGCGCAACCGGGACAGCTTCGAGACCCACGACATCCTCATGGACTGCACGGCCGTCATCAACTCCGCCGTCACCGGCAGGCCGTCCTCCTACCGCGGGCCGCACGTCGACAAGCCGTACAAACTCTTCGGCGGCCTGTTCTACATGCGCCTGCCCGAGGACGACACCGAAGGCGGCGACCTCGTCCTCTACAAGTACCGGCCCGGCGCGCACAAGTTCCGCACCAGCGCCTCCGAGTACGGCGACAACCGCTTCGACATCGACCCGAGCTACGTCGAGGAGGTCACCACCGTCCCCTACCGGAGCAACACGCTGGTGATGTACCCCATCAACCCGCTCGCCCTGCACGGGGTGTCGGTGCGGGCCCTCACCCACCACCAGCGCCGCTTCGTCGCCCTCGTCGGCGACCTCCAGCACCCGCTGTTCGACCTGGCGCTCTGAGAGGCACACCGTGATCCCCTTCGACCAGCGCACCGGCAAGATCTGGTACGACGGCGCCCTCGTGGACTGGGCCGACGCGAAACTGCACGTGCTCACCCACGGACTGCACTACGCCTCCAGCATCTTCGAGGGCATCCGCGTCTACCGCGGCAGACCGTTCCTGCCGGCGGAGCACATCGCCCGGCTGGGCGCCTCGGCCCGCATCCTCGACTTCGACCTCGAGTACGGCGCCGACGAACTCCACGAGGCGACCCTCGCGGTCGTCGCCGAGGCGGGCATCACCGAGGGCTACGTCCGGATGAACGCCTGGCGCGGCTCGGAGATCATCCAGACCGCCGCGCTCCGGACGAGCGTGCACACCTCGGTGGCCGCCTGGGAGCTCCCGGAGGGCTACTACGCCGCCACGGACGTCCTGGAGAAGGGCATCTCCCTGGTGATCGGCCGCTACCGCCGCCCCTCGCCCGAGTACGCGCCGGTCAAGAGCAAGGCGGCCGGCAACTACATGATCGGCACGGTCAGCAAGAACGAGGCACTGCGCGCCGGCTTCGACGACGCGCTCCTCCTCGACGACCGCGGCAACTTCGTCGAGGCGACCGGAGCGCACCTGTTCTTCACCCGGAACGGCGTGCTGCACACCCCGACGACCCGCTGCACCATCGAGGGCATCACCCGGGCGTGCGTGCTGGCGATCGCCGGGCGCGCCGGCATCGACTGCGTGGTCGGCGACCTGCCGCCGGCGTTCGCGGGCGAGGCGGACGGCGCGTTCCTGTGCGGGACCGCCTGCGAGATCCTTCCGGTCGGCCGCATCGGTGATCATTACTACGACCTCGGTGGCAATGACGTACTGCGCGGGATCGTCGCCGGATACCGGGAGCTGGTCGAGGGACGCGTCGACATGAGCACGCGGTAACCAGGAGCGGGGGCACGTGCATGGGAGCGGTGGATGCTGTGGAGAAGCTGGCGCCGGTGGTGCTGGCCTTCGGCTGCGGGGTCGTCCTCGCGAGGCGGAAGGTGGTGCCGGCCGAGAGCTCCAAGGCCTTCGCGGACTACGCCTTCCTCTTCGCCGTGCCCTGCTTCCTGTTCGGGAACATCTACCGCAGCGACCTGGGGACGCTGTTCGACTGGCGGGCCATCACCGGCTACGCGGCCGCGGCCGCCGTCGCGGCCGTCCTCACCGGTGCGGTGGCCGGGGCCACGGGAGTACGCGACCCCCGCGGTGTGGCGCTGCGCATCATGGCGGCCGTCCAGGTGAACACGGCCTACTTCGCCGTGCCGGTGTTCATCATGCTGTTCGGGAACGCGGCACCGATCTTCCCCGTGCTGCTGTTCCAGGTCTGCGTCCTGTCCCTCGTCGTCATCTCGATCATGGAGCTGGGGCGCCCGGACCGCGTCGGCAGCCCCGCACGGCGGCTCGGATCCGCCGTCACCGCCTCACTGATGACCCCCGTCGTCGTCGCCTGCAACGCCGGCATCGTGCTCAACCTGATGCCCGTCACCGTGCCGAAGGTGGTGCTCGACAGCTTCGCCTTCGTCGGCGACAGTGCCTCGCCCGTGGCGCTGTTCGCCCTGGGACTGCACCTCGGCGGCAGCGGCCTGAAGGTACGCGGCACCACCCCGGAGGAGATGTGGATCATCGCCTTCAAGTGTGTCGCGTTCCCGCTGATCACCTACCTGGTGTGCCACGACCTCTTCGGCGTCGACGGCCAGTGGCTCGGCTACCTCGTCCTGATCGCGGCCATGCCCGCGCCGCAGAACCTGTTCATCTTCGCCCAGCGCTACGACGTCGGGGTCGACATGTCCGCCGCCCTCGTCGTCAAGAGCTCGGTCGTCGCACTGCTGCTGCTCCCGCTGTGGGCGCAGTGGGCGGCGCACGCGGCCTGAACAGCGCCGGATCACCGACGGCCGCGCTGTGCCGGGACGCGCGCACGAACCCATCCCCGCCGAACCTCCGGAAAGGCATCACCGTGCCGCACAGCGCGCAGCTCACCAGAATCACCGTCCGGCAGGCCGCCGGCCGTATCGGCGCCGAGATCTCGGGCGTCGACCTCCGTGACGAACTCGACGAGGCCACGGTGCGGGAGATCCGCCAGGCCGTGCTGACCCACCGCGTCGTGTTCTTCCGCGGCCAGGACCTCACCCACGCCCAGCACATCGCCTTCGGCCGCCGCTTCGGCGCGCTGACCCGGCGCCCCGGCGACAAGCACGGCGTCCACCCCGAGGGCCACCCGGAGATCCTCACCGTCGACCCCAGGCGCGACACCGAGCGCTACGGCCCCGACTTCGAGGAGCACTACCGCCGCAAGTGGCTCTCCCCGCTCGCCGGCTGGCACAGCGACCTGACACAGGCCGTCAACCCGCCCAGCCTGTCCATCCTGCGCGCCGAGAAGACCCCGGTCTTCGGCGGCGACACCCAGTGGACCAACACCGTCGCCGCGTACGAGGGCCTCTCGGCGCCGGTGCGGGAGTTCGTGGACGGGCTGACGGCGGAGCACGCCTTCTTCACCGCCGTCCATCTGCGCCACTCCGACGAGCGGGACCGCGAGATCCTCAAGATCTACTGTGCGGACCCGCAGGTCGCCGTCCACCCGGTGGTGCGCGTCCACCCCGAGACCGGCGAGAAGGCGCTCTTCGTCAGCCCGGGCTCGACCACCCGGGTCACCGGGTTCACCGAACTGGAGAGCCGCCACCTGCTGGAGATGCTCTTCCAGCACCTGACCAGCGCCGAGTACACCGTCCGCTTCCGCTGGGAGCCCGGCTCCATCGCCTTCTGGGACAACCGCACCACCTGCCACCTCGCCCCCACCGACTTCGGTCACCTCGACGTCGAACGCGTCATGCACCGCGTCACCGTCCTCGGCGAACCGGCACGGGGACCCCGGGGGTTCGTCTCGCAGCTCGTGGCGGGAGAACCGATGCGCGCCTGGTAGGCGCCGCGGCCCGCGGATCCGGGGCCCGTTCTCAGGCGGTCCGTACCCCGTAGGTGGCCACGCGCACCGACTCGTCGTCCAGGCACTGCCCCGACACCAGGTCGAACCGCTGCTTCAGCAGCGGGGAGGCGACGAACGGGCGGCCCCGGTGGGTGCCGGTCAGGCCGCGGGAGAGCACCGCCGCGCCGCAGAACGGGTCACGGTTGTCGATGCCGTACAGCCGGCCGCCGCGGTCGCGGAACAGGGCGACCTGGCGGCCGTCCGGGAGCAGGGCCGCCACGCCCCGGCCGGGGAGCAGCCGGTCGAGCTCGCAGACCGTGAACCAGTCGTCGTCCAGCCGGAGCTGCACCTTCGGGCCGGTCGTCTCGGGTGCCGGGGTCATCGCCGGGCGCTTCCTTCCAGGAGGTCTTCGCTGAGGTTTTCGCTGAGGTCTTCGGTGATGTCTTCGGCGAGGGCTTCGGCGAGGTCCTCGGTGGGACGCATGCCGATGGACAGCAGGGGCAGGTCGGGCTTGATCTGGCCGCGTTCGGGCACGAAGCCGACGACCGGGTCGGGGGTGCCGGGCGCGTTGACGAAGGACACGAACCGGGCGAGCTTCTCGGGGTCGCCGATGGTCTCCGCCCACTCGTCGCGGTAGTTCGCGACGTGCGCGGCCATCAGCGACTCCAGCTCCTCGCAGATGCCGAGGGAGTCCTCCACGACCACCTCCCGCACGTGGTCCAGCCCGCCGGGGATCCGCTCCAGCCAGGCCGAGGTGCGCTCCAGGCGGTCGGCGGTGCGGATGTAGAACATCAGGAACCGGTCGGTCAGGCGGATCAGCTTCTCGTCCGACAGGTCCTGGGCGAGCAGGTCCGCGTGGCGCGGGGTGGCGCCGCCGTTGCCGCCGACGTACAGGTTCCAGCCGCCCGCGGTGGCGATGACGCCGAAGTCCTTGGACCGGGCCTCCGCGCACTCGCGGGCGCAGCCCGACACCGCCGACTTCAGCTTGTGCGGGGAGCGCAGGCCCCGGTAGCGCAGCTCCAGGTCGATCGCCATGCGCACCGAGTCCTGGACGCCGTAGCGGCACCAGGTCCGGCCCACGCAGGACTTCACGGTGCGCAGCGCCTTGCCGTAGGCGTGGCCCGACTCAAAGCCGGCGTCCACCAATCGTGCCCATATCAGCGGCAGTTGTTCGACGCGGGCGCCGAACATGTCGATCCGCTGGCCGCCGGTGATCTTCGTGTAGAGGCCGAAGTCGCGGGCGATCTCCCCGATCACGATCAGCCCTTCCGGGGTGATCTCACCGCCGGGGACGCGCGGCACGACGGAGTACGAGCCGTTCTTCTGGAGGTTGGCCAGGAAGTGGTCGTTGCTGTCCTGCAGGGCCGCCTGCTCGCCGTCCAGGACGTAGCCGCTCGCGCCGATCGTGGGGGCGAGGGAGGCGATGATCGAGGCGACGGCCGGCTTGCAGACCTCGCAGCCCTCGCCGCCCCGGGCGCCGTCCCGGCCGTAGCGGTCGAGCAGGTCCTGGTAGGTGTCGACGCGCAGGGCGAGGACGATCTCGTACAGCTCCTCGCGGGTCTGCGCGAAGCAGCCGCACAGGCCCTTGTCGACCTCGACGCCGCTCACCTCCAGCTCGGCGGTGACCAACCGGCCCAGCACCTGCACGCAACTGCCGCACCCGGTACCCGCCTTGGTGCATTTCTTCACCTCGGGCACGGTCGTGCACCGGTGCTCGGTGACCGCGCCGCGGATGGTGCCCTTGGAGACGTTGTGGCAGGAGCAGATCACCGCCTCGTCCGGGAGGGCGGACGGCCCGAGCCGGTCGCCGCCCCCCGAACCGGCGGGCAGCACCAGCGACTCGGGGGAGACCGGCGGCACCGACCCGGTCAGCGCGCGCAGCATGCCGTACGCCTCCGCGTCGCCGACCAGGACGCCGCCGAGCAGCCTGCCGTCGCGGCCGATGACCAGCTTCTTGTACAGGCCCGCGCGGGAGTCGGAGTAGACGACGTCCAGGCAGTCCTCGGCCGTGCCGTGCGCGTCGCCGAAGGACGCCACGTCCACACCGAGCAGCTTCAGCTTGGTCGACAGGTCGGCGCCGGTGAACCCCGGCTGCCCGGCCTCGTCCTCGGCGATCGTCGCGGCGGCCGTCTCGGCCTGTTCGTAGCCGGGGGCGACCAGGCCGTACACCCGGCCGTCCACGGCCAGCGCGCACTCGCCGATCGCGAACACGCGCGGGTCGGCGACGGTCCGGCACCGCTCGTCGACCGCGATGCCGCCCCGCTCGCCGACGGTCAGACCGCAGTCGCGGGCCAGCTGGTCGCGGGGGCGCACCCCGGCGCTGAACACCACCATGTCGGTGGCCAGTTCGGAGCCGTCGGACAGCCTCATGCCGGTGACCGCGCCGGCCGCGTCGGTCAGGATCTCCTGCGTGGCTACGCCGGTGTGGACGCTCAGCCCCATCTCCTCGATGGTGCGCAGCAGCGCCGCGCCGCCGCCCTCGTCGACCTGGACCGGCATCAGGCGCGGCGCGAACTCCACGATGTGCGCGTCGAGTCCGAGCCCCTTCAGCGCGCCCGCGGCCTCCAGGCCGAGCAGTCCGCCGCCGACCACCGCGCCGCTCGTCGCGCGCCGCTTCGCGTACTCCTCGATGGCGAGCAGGTCCTCGATGGTGCGGTAGACGAAGCAGCCCTCGGCGTCCTTGCCGGGCACCGGCGGGACGAACGGGTAGGAGCCGGTGGCCAGGACGAGGATGTCGTAGTCCACGACGAGGCCGGACCGGGCGGTCACCTTCCGCGCCGCGCGGTCGATCGTCTCCGCCGGGTCGCCGACGTACAGCTCGATGCCGTGCGCGTCGATGAACTCCTCGTCCGTCAGCGACAGTTCCTCGGGCGTACGGCCCGAGAAGTAGGAGGTGAGCTGCACGCGGTCGTACGCGGGACGCGGTTCCTCGCACAGCACGACCACGCGGTGCGTGGCGGTCAGGCCGCGCTCGGCGAGCGCCTCGAGGAAGCGCTGGCCGACCATGCCGTGGCCGACGAGCACGATCGTGGGGGTGGCCTCCGGGGTGGCGGACATTCAGGAGCCTCCATCGTTGGTGAGCAGGTGGAGCAGGGGGCCGCCGCCGGAGGGCAGCGGCTCCGCTCCCTCCCAGGCGCGGGCGAGCGCGCCGACGGTGCCGAGTTCGCCGACGAGGACCCCGCCGACCAGGCGGTCGTCGCGGACGACGACCTTGCGGTAGGTGCCGCGGGTGGCGTCGGCGAGCTGCACGACGTCGTCGCCGGGACGGGCCTCCGTCTCACCGAACACGGCGAGGTCGAAGTCGGTGTGCCCGGCGGGGTCGGAGCCGGTGTGCCCGGCGAGGGTGAGTCGGGTCAGTGAACGGGTGCCGTTGTAGCGGGCGTTCGCGTCCCCGGCCAGCGACTCGGCCAGTACGTCGGCCTGTTCGAGCGCCGGGGCGGCCAGCCCGTAGACCGTGCCGTCGTACTGCACGCAGTCGCCGATCGCCCGGATGTGCGGGTCGGAGGTGCGCAGCTCGTCGTCGACGACCACGCCCCTGCGGACCTCAAGCCCGGCGGCCCGGGCGAGACCCACCCGCGGACGCACCCCGCAGGCCAGTACCACCAGGTCGGCGTCGAGCGCGTAGCCGTCGTGCAGTTCGACCGAGCGGACCGCGCCGCCGGCGCAGCGCACGTCCCGCACCCGGCACTCGGTGTGCACCTCGACGCCCAGGTCCACGAGGTGCCGGCGCACGAGCCGGGACGCGCTCGGATCGAGCTGACGTTCCATCAGGCGTTCGGACTGCTGCGCCAGGACGACCTGCGCCCCGCGCCGGGCCAGCGCCCGCGCGGCGGAGACGCCGAGCAGCCCGCCGCCGATGACCACCACCCGCACGCCCGGCCGCACGGCCTCGGAAAGACCCAGGCAGTCGTCCATCGTGCGGAACGCGTGCACGCCCTCCGGCAGTTCGTGCCGCTCGCGGGTGAACAGGCCGCGCAGCGGCGGCAGCACCGGGTTGGATCCGGTGGCGAGCACCAGAGTGCCGTACCCGATCGCGGACCCGTCCGCGCAGCTGACGGTCCGCGCGGCCCGGTCGATGCCGGTGACCCGGGCGCGCACCAGCTCCGCGGGCGCGACCCCCGGCAGCGCGATCACGTCCGGGCTGTAGCGGCCCGCGAGCACCTCGGCGAGCAGCACCCGGTTGTACGGGCGGTGTTCCTCCTCGCCGATCAGCGTGACCGGCGTGCCGAGTTCGCCGAGCCGCCGGGCGAGACGGACGCCCGCGAGGCCGGCGCCGATCACCACCACACGCGTATTCGAGGTCATGTCCAGGAGCCTGCGGGGCCGGTGTTACCCGGTGGCATCACCTCTGTTTCCCGTGCGGAACGCTGCCCTCAGTGCGGGAGGGCGGGGGGTGTGAGGCGGGAAGGGGGGTGCCGGGGTGGGGTCAACCCGACCTCGGGGTCTCGTGCGGGCACCATCGTCCACGACCGGTGGCCGCGCGAGTCTGGTGCCATCACAGTCGCACCGGCTCACACAGGGGGAACCACGATGGCCACCACGACGCACAACACCCGGCACGTCCCGGTACGCGAGGCCGCCCCACACGTCCGGGGCGTCGCGCGCGAGCCGTT
The DNA here is from genome assembly GCF_035656535.1 of Streptomyces sp. H51. Classification (NCBI taxonomy): domain Bacteria; kingdom Bacillati; phylum Actinomycetota; class Actinomycetes; order Kitasatosporales; family Streptomycetaceae; genus Streptomyces; species Streptomyces sp. H51. Next base: position 40,199 of record NZ_JAYMHD010000021.1, on the reverse strand, counting down.
CACCGTCGGCACCTGGCGCCGTGCCGCCTACCAGGTGATCGCCTTCCCGGTGGGCCTGGCGTGTGTCCCCCTGGCCCTGTGCGGGGCGCCGACGGGCCGGTGGCAGCGCGCCCTGATACGGCGGCTGCTGGGCACCGATCTCGCGGGCGGACCGCGCGCCGGACTGGCCCACGCGCTGCTCGCCACGCCGCTCAACCTGGTCACGGCCGCGGTGACGCTGTACGGCTGGTCACTGGTCCCGATGAACCTGGGCTGGCCCCTGCGGGCCGGTTCCGACCACTCCGACGCGTGGGGCGGGCCCACCTTCGCCGGCGCCTGGGCGTTCCACGCCGTCGTGGGCGGGCTCGGATTCCTGCTGCTGATGCCGTGGCTCGGGCGCGGCCTCACCCGGCTGCAGACCGGCCTCGCCCGGAGGCTCCTGGCCCGGCCCACCCGCACGGCCCACCTCACGGCTGACGCTCACGCGCATGCGCACGCCGACACGCACGCCGACACGGACGCCGACGCGGACGCCGACGCGGACGCCGACGCGGACGCCGGCGGGGACGCCGACGCGGACGCCGGCGCGGACGCCGGCGCGGACGCCGGCGCGGACGCCGGCGCGGACGCCGGCGGGGTGGCGCAGGCGCCCGGTGGCGGTCGGCCCGCCACCACGTGAGACGGGTCGCGAGCGGCCGGGTTCCGCGGGGGCCGGCCGGCGTACGGACAGCGCGGACGGGCGGCCCGACGCCCTCAGCGGCAATGCCCGCCCGCTCCGGTCGGGTCAGCGGCTGCCGGTCAGGTGCGCGAAGACGACCACGTTGCCCCGGTAGCCGGTCGCCCGTGAGTAGCCCCCGCCGCAGGTGATCACCCGCAGCTCGGGCCGCTTCGCCGCGCCGTACACCTTCTCGTCGGGGAAGTGCCCGGCGTCGTAGACCTCCACGGCGTCCACGGTGAAGACGGCGACGCTGCCGTCCCGCCGGTCCACGTCCACCGCGGCGCCCTTCTTCAGGGCGCCGAGACGGTAGAAGACGGCCGGCCCGTCGGCGTTGTCGACGTGGCCGGCGACGATCGCCGTACCCGTCTCGCCCGGCGCGGTGCCGGCCCGGTACCAGCCGGCCAGGTTGCGTTCCGCGGCGGGCGGCACGTCGAGGCTGCCCGCCGGGGTGAGGCCGAGTCCCGTCAGGGGGGCGTCGACCCGGATCGCGGGAATGCGGATGCGCTCGGGTGACGAGGGCGGCAGCGCGGGGGCGCCGGGCCGGTCGCCGTCCCGCGCCGAGTGCGCCTGGGCGGCGGACGGCTGCGGCGGCGGGTGCGCCTCGGTGCCGTTGCGCAGCAGCCACGCGCCCGAACAGAGGGCCGCCGCGGTGACGGCCGCTATGACGACGTTGCCGAACCGGCGCCGGCCGCCGCCCCCGCGGAACGCGGGGCTGCCGGTCCCGGGCGCGCCGGCTGCGCGTGCGCCGAACCGGGAGCCGCCGAACCGGGAGCCGCCGAACCCGCGTGCGCCGATCCCGGACGCGCCGAACCTGCGCATGGCGGACCTCCTCCTGAACTGGGACGGACCCCGTACCCCCTCCGGGCCGCGAGGGGCGTCGGACTCGGAGGGGGAGGGGAGATGCGGTACCGGCGACGGGCAGCGGAGGGTGCCCGTCAGATCCCGTCGCCTCTCGCCCGGCGATGCAGGAGCCAGGTACCGCCCGCGGCGGCGACGGCGAGAGCCGTCACGCCGGCCGCGGTCTGCACGGGATCGGGGCCCAACGCGCCGCCGACCCCCGTCTTGACACTTCCTCTGGGGTGCGCCCGCTCACCGGCCGGGTCCATCGAGACGACCAGGTCGCCGGAGACCTCCCGCCCGTCCCCCTCGCACTTCGCGACGATCTCGTACGTCCCCGGCTGCGCGCTCGGCGGCACCTCGAACCGGCCGGTCGCGTCGCCCCCGGGCCCGTCGGACGTCAGCGGGAAGGAACCGCCGCCCACCGCGTCGGCGTCGACCGTGGCCGTACCGCGGCCGCCGCACGCCGCCGTGTGCACGGTGACCTGCCCGCCCGGTGCGACGGACGCCGGGTACACCTCGACGTCGTCCTGCCCGGCCGCGTGCGCGGCAGGCGCGGCGGCGAGGCCGGCGGCCGCGAGGGCGAGCGCGCTGCCGGTGAGCAGACGGGCGGTACGTCGCATGGTGCTCCTTCGAGCCTTCTCGGGTGTCCCCTGCCCTACCGAGGTAAGAGGCAGCGCGCCGGACGCGCTTGCTGAAGAAGCGTCAGAAAGGGGTTGAACGGGTGTCGCCCCCGGCCCGCCCCGACACCCGCCGCCCCAGCCTTTGGCCAGGTCAGCGGTGCTGTTCGGGCTCACCAGGGAGGGCCGTGAGGAAGCGCGCGGGCCGGAGGGTGAACGGGTGACCCGGCGCACGCGCCCGGCCCCCCGACCCCGGGCTGTAACGGCACGGGGTCCCGCCGTTGCCCGTCGGCGTTTCAGGCGCCGGGGGTCAGCTTCAGAAGAGGACGGCGGTGTCGACGGGGCGAAGCGGTCGGCGATCTCCCGGACCGCGTCGAGGGAGCGTTGTCGCCGCTGACGTAGACGGTGGGCAGGCCCTCGCCGCTCAGTACGGAGCCGACGGCCTCGCCGGTGACCGGCTCGGCCTCCTCACGGGGACCGGGGCCGTGGACGGCGGGGACACCGGTCACGTTGATCACGCCACGCGGTCGGACCGCCGAAGAACCGGACAAGGCGGCATCGGAGCACGTGATCAGTGACGGTGGCCTGATCCTCCGTGCCCGGTCGTGGAGGCCGCGGGCCGTCGCGTTCTTCGGATGGGGGCGCAACAGACCGAGCATCGCCTTCACGTGCTCGTCGGCGCGGCCGGACTGCACCTTGGGGTGGTCGTCGAGGGCCGGGTGCCAGGTGGTGCAGGCCGCTTCCAGGCGGCTGAGTTCCAGTGGCCGTTCAGCCGGCGGTCTGCGGCACGTGTGCGCGGGTGCGCTGGTAGGCGCTGGGGCGGAGCGGGTCCGCCTGTTGCATGGCCTCTACGCTCCGGCCTGGTCGTTCGGGCTCGTAACGGACCTGGCTGACGTGGTACTTGAGCGAGGAGGGGTCGTACGAGCCGAACGCCTTTCCGCGTGACTCGGCGTGGTCCATGGCCGCCTCGGCTTCGCGGCGGACCCCGAAACACCCAGCGAGTTGAGGTCCTGTCCGCCGACGTCGGCGCTACGGTGGCGGTTTGCCGTCGTCCGAACTGACCGCGGCCTCATGGCTGCTGTCGCTAAGATGCGCGAGGTATGACGGGGGCAGGAGAGCACATTGAGGCACGCGCCGATCCCAGAGACCGAACCGGCATCCTGCGGCGGGACAGCAGCCTTTGGGCTGATCACTCCCGAGGACTGGTACCGCATTCCGCTGCAGCCGCAGGACCGCCGTGAGGCGTCCGTGAACGCGCTGATCAAACGGCAGTTCGCCGGCGTCGACGACCAGCCCGTCCTGCGCCGGAAGGCCGAGGAGCACCTGCGCGGCACCGCACAGGCAGGCGTCGAGCAGGGCGGAGTGGTGCTGTACCTGTCGTTCCTCGAAGTGGGCGGTATCCCGCTGTCCGCCTCGCTGCTCGTCTCCCACCTGCGCCAGAAGTTCGACAGCCTCGACGCCGTCGGCGCGCTCGCCGGCTCCGGTGAGGTGGGCATGGTCACGTTGCCCGCGGCGGGGCGGGCGGCACGACTGCTCCGGCGGCAGCGCACCAAACAGTCACGCAAGCTGGGCTCGGAGTTCGCGGACACCGTCGTCGAGTACTTCGTACCAGTGCCGGACCGCGACGAGGTGCTGATGCTGACGTTCAGCACACCGCTGGAACCGATCGCGGACGCCATGGTCGGACTGTTCGACGCCGTGGCCGGAACCCTGCGCTGGCGGCACCGAGAGGAGACGAAGGAGGAGCAGGAGTGAGCGAGAAGCTCAAGGTCTCCACGGACGATCTGCACTCGGCCGGAACCGGTCTGCGGACGGTCGCGACTGAGCTCGAAGGGCTCGACAAGCTCATGGACGCCTACGACCTCCGTACCGTCGGGCACCAGAAACTGCACGAGCGACTGCAGGACTTCTCGGACGGCTGGGACGACAACCGCAAGAAGATGATTGAGGAGATCCAAGGGCTCGGGACCCTCGCCCACGAGGCGGGCAAAGCGTACAAGCAGATCGACACCGAGCTGTACAACGCTCTCGTGGGCAAGGAGAAGAAGTGACCAGGCCCGCGGATCACCGGTGGGAGGTGCTGGGCGAGGACGGCGATCCGGTGCCCGGCGACGTCGACGACATGAAGGCGCTGTCCCGCCGGTTCGAACTCACGGCGAAGACCATCTCCGACACGGCCGCGGCGCTGCGCCGACTCGGAAATCTGGAGAGCTGGGACTCGAAGGCGGGCCGCGCCTTCGCCGAGAAGGCGACCGACACGGCGAAGACGGTGAGCAAGGCGCACGGCCGCTACGCCGACGCGGGATCCGCCCTGAAGACGTACTACACCGACCTCGAAACCATCCAGGGCGAGGCCGACAAGCTTCTGCACGAGGCGGAGACGAAGGCCGGCGAGCTGACCACGGCCAGGTCCAAGGCGGACAATCCGCCCAAGGACACCGACGACGCCGGGCAGAAGAAGCTCGATGGAAAGGTCACCGATCTCCAAGACGCGCTGGACGGACTGCGGGGACAGCTCTCCTCGCTGAAGTCCCGTCACAAGGACGCGGGTGACAAGGCGGCCAGGGCCATCCACGACACGACGGAGAGCGACGGCCTCAACGACTCCTGGCTCGACGACCTGCGCGACACCCTGAACGCCGTCGCGGACATCGCGGGAGCCGTCGCCGCGGTCTGCGGAGTGCTCTCGCTGCTGGTCGGCTGGATCCCCGTGATCGGACAGGCCCTGGCCGGGGTGCTCGGCACCATCGCCCTGGTGGCGACGGCCGTCTCACTGATCTGCCACCTCCTGCTCGCCCTCAACGGCGACGGTTCCTGGGGCGATGTCGCGATGGACGTTCTCGGTCTCGCGACCTTCGGCATCGGACGCGTCTTCTCCTCGGGGGCCAAGCTCGCCGCCACGGTCGGGCGCGGCAGGGTCTGGACGGCGGCGACGCAGTACGTCCGCGGCTGGAATCCTGGAATGTCCTCCGCCGCCCGGCGCGCGCTCGTCGAGACGATGGTCGGGGCGCGGTCCGGAGCCACGCCCGCCGCGGCCCTTCCCGACGTGTCGGTGGCGGCAGCTTTCCGTGGGCTGCCCCGTGCCTTCGCGGACGACCTGGGAACCATCCGCGGCAACTGGCGGGACCTCTTCGAGTTCGGGGACAACCTGTCCGCGGCCCGGGGCGCGTACACCGCGGCCGGTCCGCGCGGCCTGGCCAGCATGTACGTCGGGCCGGGCATGGTCGACGAACTCGGCCGGATCAAGAACATCGACCCGGCCGATCTGGGCTTCATCGGTACGCCGGACGCCTTCAAGCAGGCCATGACGTACAACTCCCTCGCCCTCGGTGGTACCGGGACGGGCGCGGCGTCCGACACCAACAGCTTCATCGGGCTGTTCGGCAGCGAACCGGAGATCGACGTCACCGGCTCCGACGCGTCCTTGGCCGGGCGGTGAGCGGCATCGTGGAATCCACCGCGGACTGGACCGAATGCCGCGTGGCGCTGCCCGCCCTGCAGAACTGGCTGGTTCTCGATCTGGGGGCGGAGAATCCCGAGGTCTGGGCCCGCGCCCTCGCCGCCGAGCATCTCGAGAGCGGGGCCAGGGCGGAGTGGCGTGAGGCGCTCGCCGTGGATCTGCTCTGGTACTGGGGCGTGGCGCGGCGGCAGGGTGCCCTGTGTGCGGCCCTGCTGGCGCCCGCCGACGGCGCGGTCATGGCGAGTTACACGGTGCGGGAGCTGAACGTTCCGACGGCGTCCCTGAGCATGGCGGCGCTGCGGGCTGAGGCGGCGCGGGCAGAAGGACCGTTCTTCGCGGAGCAGGACCTCGACGAGGTCGACCTCCCCCTCGGCCCTGCGCTGCGCATCCACCGTCTGGAACCCACGGCCCCCGAGTCCGACAGCGGCGGCATCCTGGAGGGGGTGGCTCACTACGTCCTGCCGAGCCGCTACGCCACAGTGCTTGAATGCCGGCTCCTGTGGTCGACCCTCGGCTTCGGCGAGGAACTGGAGAAGGTCGCGGACGCACTGGCGGAGTCACTCAGACTGACGTGAACCCAGCCCGAGCCTCTCGCGCGGGATCATGGCGAGCGGCATCCAACTGAACCCGACGACGAACACGGCGACGAACGTCGTGATCCCTTCCGGGAGGATCCGACCGAGCTGGGCCATGACCGTCGCGACGACCAGTACGTACACATCGAAGACCAGCAGGGCGAGCAGCTTTCGCCCGGCCGGACCGGCGCCGACCCTCGGTGTCTCCGGTGTGCCCTTCACCATGCCGAACAACACCACCGGCAGCACCAGTCCGGTGGCCCCGCCGCTTGCGATTCCCCCGATCACCAGGGCGTTTCGCCCGTCATCGGGGACCACCGAGGACAGCGGTGCCGCGTCGGCCGCGTGGAGGAGCAGTGCCACCGCCGCGAAGGCGCCGAGCACCGTGGTCGCCAGCACGACGATCAGTCCCAGGGCGAAGGCGATGTTCCCGGCAGGGGAACGCCGCGTCTTCGAACGCTCGGGCCTCGACTCGGCGGACATGGACTCTCCCATTCCTCTGTGGGGTCCGGTAGAGGATAGCGGGACCCGGGACACGGGCTGGGCTCCACGGCACCACCCCAGTCGGCGCTTCAGTGATCGCCGTGGCCGAACGCTTCGGTATGGAACGCACCGCGGCCCCTGACCGCCGCCGCTCCTGTGTCGTACACCCCAGCACGCCCCGGCGCTCACCCTCCGATCCCGACGGCCCCTTCGCTGCACGGGTGGGCGTAGACGCGTAGCCGCGCACGCCGTCTCGGGGCCGGTGCCTGGATGGGCACCGGCCCCGCGGGCCGGGACACGTCGTCGGCGTCAGCCGATGGCGATGCGCGTCTTCCAGTAGGCGTGGGGGCCGTAGACCTCCGTTCCGGAGGCGGTGAGGGCGGTCTTGCCGCCGGTGTAGAAGCGGACGGATCCGTCGGCCATGACGGCCCAGATGTCGGGTACGGCGTCGCCGTTGACGCTGGGCGTGCCCATCAGGCGCGGGACGCTGCCGCTCGACCAGCCGGAGGCGGCGTACTCGATGTCGACGCCGCCCGAGGAGTTCGCGGCGGAGGCCAGCGAGTTCAGGTCCACGCCGCCGCCGCTCGCGGCGATGCCCTTGCGGAGCAGTAGCCTGCCGGAGACGTCGCTGCGGTAGACGAGGTCGCCGACACCGTCGCCCGAGACGTCCTGGGCGACGACGAGGTCGCGGTCCTTCCAGGCGGAGGCGGACAGACGGACGGCCTGGTCGACGGTGGCGCCGTGGTACCCGGTGAAGGCCCACAACTCGTCGTCCGTCCCGGCGCCGTTCTTCACCGTGGCGAAGAAGTCGGCGCGTCCGTCACCGGTGACGTCGCCCGCCGCCAGGATCTGGGTGAAGTCGGCCGGGGCCGGCGCACCCGCGGGCAGCAGAATCTCCTTCCGCCGGTCGATGTCCACGGCGCCGTAGCCGTCGCCCGGATAGACCCAGAGCCTGCCCCCGACGCGGACCACGAGGTCCTGGAGGCCGTCGCCGCCGTAGATGTCGCCGTTGTGGGTGATCAGGGCGCCCTTGAAGTGCCCTGAAGGCGCGGCGACGTACGGCGGGAGGTCGTCCCCGTTGGGATCCTTGTCGGGGTTGGCCCGGTACGCGCCGGGCATGGAGTAGTCCAGGTCCCCGGTTCCCTTGGTCAGATCGTCCTTGTCCGCCTGGGACGGGTAGAGGGCCAGGTTGCCCGCCTCGGTGACCGTGAACAGGTCGGGCAGCGCGTCGCCGGTGAAGTCGCCGGCCTTGTCGACCTGGTCGCGTGGGGTGACGTAGAAGAAGTACTTGGCGGGCTGCGAGACGTTGCCCGAGCCGTCGACCGTCCTCACGAAGAGGACGTTGGGCCCGGCGGCCGGAGGCTTGGCGTTCGAGATGGTCCCGCTGACGCTCGTGGGCGTACCCGCGACGCGGCTGACACTGCCCGTGTAGGTGGGCGAGTTGAAGCCGTACTCGTAGCGCACCACGTCGGTGTTCACGGCTCGCACGGTGAAGGATCCCGGCGTGCCGAACTTCTTGACGCTCCAGGTGGCGTCCTCGGCGCCGCTGCCGAAGCCGTTCTCGCTGCCGTCGGCGTCGGGGAAGTCGGTGGAGCTGACCTTGGGCGGGCGGGGCGCGGTGGTGTCGAGCACGAACCGGCACGGCTTCTTCGGGTACCAGCTCGAGCGGCTGTCGGCGTCGTCCACCGCCTGCACCCGCCAGGAGTAGGTGGCCCCGCTCTTGAGGCCGCTGGTGGAGAAACCGTCCGTTTCCCCCAGGGCCGTGCCCTTGTCGGCGCCCACGGAGACCTTGCCCGTCGACTTCAGCAGGTCGCCGGTGTTGTCCCACTGCCCGACCTGCCACAGGTCGAAGTTGAAGAAGTCGAGGTTCTTGTCCTTGTCCGTGGCCTTGGCGATGAAGGTCAGGTCACCGGATCCCATGCGGACGTACGGTTCGGTGGTGGTGCACTTGCCGTCGGGCCCCAGGCCGAGCGAGTTGGAGACGATCGAGGGCTTGCGGTTGTAGACGAGATCGAGGTATGGAGGGAAGTCGCCGTCGGCCTGGAACTTCTTCCAGGCGTACTGTGCGTGCTCGTCGCGGGCGCGCATCCCGAAGGTGATCACGTCCTGACCGTTGTCGGCGGCCTTCTGGGCGCCCTTCTTCACGTCGAAGGTCTCGAACGCGTCATGGCAGCCGGACTTGTAGCCGTGGGCGAAGCTCTTGGTGGTGAGTCGGTTGCCGTCGTGCAGCTTGGGGGCGTTCTTCCAGTTGGTGTGCGAGTCGATCTCACCGGTGAGGTGCACGCTCATCGAGCGGTCCTGACAGGACCAGGAGTACGTCTCCAGCATGTACAGCTTCGCTTTGGTGATCTTCGTGCCCTTGAGGTCCTTGTCGAACACGATGTTGAAGTACGAGCGCGAGGTCCCCCAGGTGTCGGACTCGAAGCCGACACGGGCCTCGTGAGTGCCGCCCTTGTTGAAGCCCTTGCCGTTGTAGAAGGTGGCGTTGGGGTGGCGGTCGTAGGCGGTGGTCCAGTCCTGGACGGGCTTCTTGACCGAGGGGTCGATGAAGACCGGGTAGGTCGTGCTCGGGTCGGCCAGGAAAACCTGGTCGGGGGTGAGTGTCCACTGCCCGGCGGACAGGTCGGCCTCGACGATGTTGCCCTGCGAGTCGGGGGAGGGGCCGTCCAGGGAGGGCAGGCTGAGGGTCGCGGCCGAACCGGTCTGTGAGGGTGCCGGTGTCGGCTCCGCCGGCACGGACGGCAGCGGGGACTCCGAGACGGTGGGCTCGGCTCCGTCGGAGGCCGACGGCAGGACCTCGACCTCGGCATCGCTCTGCTCGTCGGACTCCACCTCTTCCTCCGAAGGGCTGGGTGTGTCCGAGGGCGACTCGCTCGCGGAGTCCGTCGGGTCCGGAGACTCAGGCTCGGTGGGCTGGGCGGTGGCACCGACGGCGCCGTCGGTGACGGCGGGCTGGCCGCTGCTGTCCCACATCAGGGGGGTGGGGGAGACGGCGACCTCGTCGCCGTACGCGTTCAGGGCGCTGACCATGCCGGACGCCGGGTCGAGGCGGAAGGTGAGATCGGCGGAGTGCAGGCCGTAGGCGAGCTGCTGGACGTGCGGGTCGGACGCGGCCTCACGGGTCTTCAGAACGACGAGCTGCGCGAAGCCGTCGTCGTCTGCGGTGAGGACCAGGTCGCCGCCCGGGAAGATGTCCGGATAAAGGGCGCGGTTCCCGTCGATGATAGGTGTGGGCACGGCACCCGGCCAGGTGAGCTGAATGGCGTGGTCGCCACCTGCGCCCACGTACAGCGTGACCAGCGGGGTCCCGGTGTCGGCCGCGGCGGCGGCCCTCAGCAGGGAGACGCGGCGCACGGTCGAGCGGGAGGCGCGTTTCCCGTCGTCGCCGTGAGAGCCGGCCGAGAACACCATCCGGGTGTTGGTGGCCTTCGGCTCCCAGCCGGTGCTGGTGCGGTGCAGGCCGGGGTCGATCTTCTTCCATTCGCCGCCGGCCTTGGCCCGGACGGGGGAGGAGTACAGCCGCTTCTCCATGAGCCCGTCGGGGCGGGCCCAGGTGGTCGACCGCGCCGTCCGAGCGGTCGTCACCTCGACGTTCCTTCCCGTCCTGGCGGCTTGTGCCAGTGCGGCGGACTCGGTGACCGTCTTCGGGTGACGGCCGGGGCCGTCCGCACCGTCCGTGCCGTCACCGTCCAGCCGGAAGCCGGCGTAGACGATCCCGGTGGTCGCCACCGCGGCCGAGAGCAGTGCCGCGACGGTCCGACGGCCGGGCATGCGGCGCCAGTTGCGCGTCATCGGGCGGATTCCCCTTCCCCCTGGTTCCCCCTTGAAGCCGGCGCGCGACGCTACGTGGCCGGGCCAGCCGATGATGACCTATGAAGGAACTGTCGTCACCCTGTGGGGATTTGACACGCGAGGAGCTAACGGTGATGTGTCACCACCCAGTTGTACCGACCGGACGGGCCGATCGTCGGCGGTGTGCGCGGATCACCTCTCCGATAACGGAGTAAATCCTCATCAAACCAAGGGAGTTGACCTCCGTTTTAGTGGGCTGTGTGTATGTGCGTACCGAAGGACGGCTGGGTGGCAGTAGGAGTCGAGTGGGGGGCTATCCGCATCTCGCCCCTGTTCGCTGCGTGGCGATGCGTTACGTACCGTGATGATGATCACAGCGGGGCGCCTTCTCTGGCTTTCCCCACAGGGTGATCACAGAATCTCCACTGCCTGATACATCGTCACGCGTGGTCCGTCACCGGTCCCGCTTCCAAGTGGTCCGGGGGGACCCCGTCGTGCTCGATCGTCATTCACGTGCCCGCAAGCGCCGTCTCGCACGGACCGTCGTGCCGATCACGGCAGCCGCGTTGCTGGTGGGGCTGCTGCCCGCGACATCGTTGGCGATACCTCCTGACCCGGCGGCGGAGGAAACGGGCCGGGAATCGCTCGTCCTGGAGCACCTCAAGACCGAGACCCCCGTCCCCGGCAAGAACTTCAGCAGGAACCTGGACAGCCTGAAGGCGGACGTCCCTCCGGACCTCCTCGCCGCCCCGGCCAACACCACGACGCCACCCTCCAACCTCACCGATTCGGTGGACTTCGACTCGGTCGCGACCGCGACGACAGCCTCCGTCCATTCGGCCCAGCAGGCTGCCATGAGACCGGTGGGCACCCTCCCGGTGAGCCTCGGCCAGGCCCCCGACCAGCCGACGCCGACCGGAACGTGGCAGGTCAGCATCCCGGACCGCGCGCTCGCGGTCAGTAAAGGGGTGGACGGCGCGGTGCTGGTCGTGCAGGCCCCGGACACCGGTGCCGTCCCGGTCTCCGTCAAGCTCGACTACGCCAGGTTCAAGCGGCTCTACGGCGCGGACTGGGCCTCTCGCCTGCGCTTCGTGCAGTTCCCCGACTGCTACCTGACGACGCCGGACGACGAGGCGTGCCAGACGTACGAAGAGCTGGAGACGACCAACGACACGGCGTCCGAGTCCCTCACCGCCACCGTCGACCCGGCCGCCGACGACACGGTCACGCCCGCCTCGGCGACGACCCCTCCCACGACCGGATCGGGCGCCGTCCAGGCGTCCTACCGCACGTCCACCGGGGCGACGCAGACGGCAACCGGCGGCAGTACGGCCGTGGTCGGCGCCGTCGACTCCGGAACCAGTGGCGGGGGCACCTTCAAGGCGACGCCGCTCGCCTCCGACGGAAAATGGGAGGCGGGGGGATCGTCGGGCGCGTTCACCTGGTCGTACCCGCTGAACATCCCCAGTCCGCCCGCCGGACCGACTCCCCAGATCTCCTTCGAATACAGCTCCCAGACGGTGGACGGCCGCACCGCGGTCTCCTCGCCGCAGGGGTCCTGGATCGGCGAGGGCTGGTCCTACGACGCCGGCTACATCGAACGCCGCTACCGTTCCTGCAAGGACGACCGCAAGACACTCGACGCCGGCACGCCCAACAACACCGCCAAGAAGGACAAGACGTCCGACCAGTGCTGGGTGTCCTACAACGCGGTGATGTCGCTGAACGGCAAGACCACCGAACTGATCCGGGACGCCGCCCCGGGAAGCGACCCCGAGAAGGACACCGAGCGCTACCGGCCGCAGCAGGACGACGGCACCCGCATCGAGCACAGGGTCGGCGGCAGCAACGACGACAACAACGGCGAATACTGGGTCGTCACGACGACCGACGGCACCCAGTACTTCTACGGCCTCAACAGCGTCGGCGGCGGCCACGCCGGCACCGACTCCGTCTCCACCGTCCCGGTCTTCGGCAACCATCCGGGTGAGCCCTGCCACGCCGACGCCTTCGCCGACTCGCGCTGCGGCTCCGGCAAGCAGCAGGCGTGGCGCTGGGGCCTGGACAAGGTCGTCGACGTCCACGGCAACACGATGATCGTCGACTGGACGCAGGAGACGAACTACTACGCCGTCCGCAAGAAGTTCAAATCGCCCGAGCAGTACGACCGTTACGCCTACCCGACCGTCATCGAGTACGGCATGCGCCCGGACAGCCTCACCAAGCCGTCCGCGACGGTCTCGTTCGGCGTCAAGCAGCGCTGCCTGAAGTCCGAAACGGTCTGCACGGCGGCCAACTTCGACAAGACCGACGACCCCGGCGCCTACCGTCCCTGGTGGGACACTCCCGGCAACCTCAACTGCAAGTCGACATCCAAGCTCTGCCCGCCTTTCCCGTCCTTCTGGACGCAAATGCGCCTGGACACGGTGACGACGGAGGCCGCGCGCGCGGGGCAGACCGGCCTGGGCCCGGTCGACAAGTACACGCTCCACCAGTCCTTCCCCGCGGACTGGTACGACTCCGCCCCCGGCCTGTGGCTGAACTCCATCACCCGCACCGGCTACGCGCCCGGCGACACCACCGGCACGGCGCAGTCCAAGGACGGGGTCAGTTTCGCCGCGTACACCGTCGGCTCCACCTCGCCCCTGCAGGCCCGGCTCAGGGACCACCAGCTGCCCAACCTGGTGCTCACCGGAAAGAGCGACCAGCGGCCCGGCTTCACCCGGCCCCGCATCGGCACCGTGTCCACCGAGTACGGCGGCGACATCGAGGTGGAGTACAAGGGCGGCTGTGCCGCCGAACCGGCCGAGGACAAGGGCAAGGCGAACGGCACCTGCTACCCGGTGCGCTGGTCGCCGGACGGGGACGAGAAGACCCCGGCGAAGGCGTGGTTCAACAAGTACGTCGTCCACTCCGTCACCGAGACGGACAAGGTCACCTCACACGGCCCGCCGGTCGTCACGAAGTACACCTACTCGGGTCCGGCCTGGGCCAGGAGCGACGACGAGTTCACCCGGCCCGCGCTGCGCACCTACAGTGACTGGCGCGGATACCGCCAGGTCAAGGCCGTCAAGGGCCGCAAGTCCGTTTCCGAGCTGGGCGACGTGAACGCCCAGTCGCTCACCACGACCCGCTACTTCCAGGGCGCGGGCGGCGAGGTGAAGGACTCCACGGGCACGTACACCCTGCTGGCGGACGACGCTCCCCAGTACGCCGGCATGACCGCGGAGAGCATCACCTACCGCGACTCCGACGGCCAGGTGCTCAAGCGCACGCTGAACTTCCCGTGGTCCAAGCAGACCGCGTCCCGCGCACGCGAGAACGAGGACGGCACCGCGGCGGACCCGCTGCTCGCCCACCGCATCGGTGTAAAGCGGACGGACGAGATACAGACGGTGGACGACGAGGGCGACGGCGGCTGGCGGGCCGTCCGCACCCTCACCACCGTCGACGACACCTACGGGCTGCCCAAGCAGGTCGAGACAGCCGTGGTCAAGCCCAACGGCACCGGCGAGACCCTCTCCAACCAGACGTGCACCAAGACGTTCTACGTGCACAACACCACCGCATGGCTGATCGGCCTGCCCGAGGAACAGCGCACCACCGCCACCTCCTGCGCCGGCTACGACAGCGCCGACCCGGCCACCGAACTCAAGGCGGCCGTCCAGACGAGCTACGACAACCTGGCCTACGAGGCGACGCCCACCAAGGGCCTGGTCACCTCGATGGCCGAGATCAACGGCACGGGCACCGCGTACTCGGTCGTCACCGACACGACATACGACCCGCTGGGCCGGGTGCGCACCGTCAAGGCGCCGGGTGCGGGCACCACGAGGACCGAGTACACCCCGGGGGACGAGGGCGGTCCGGTGACCGCGACCAAGACGATCGACGCCTTGGAGCACACCACCACGACCACGTTCGACCCGGGGCGCAGCCTCCCGCTGACGGTCACCGACCCCAACGGCCGCGTGACGCGCAACGAGTACGACGCTCTCGGCCGGCTCGTCAAGGGCTGGTCCGCGTCGCGTTCCTCCGGCGGCAAGTCGCCGGACGTCGTCGTCGACTACCAGCCCGCGATCGCCACGAGCAGTGAGAACCGTCCCGCCGCCGTGATCGTGAAGACCCTCAAGGACGACGGCTCCTACGCCACCGGGATCACCCTCTACGACGGCCTGATGCGCGAGGTCCAGAAGCAGACCGAGGCCCACGGCCCCGGACGGATCATCGCGGACACCACCTACGACGACCACGGCCTGGTCTTCGAGCAGACCGGCGCCTACCTGGCGAAGGGCGCCCCGGAGCCGAAGCTCTTTGCCCCGAGGTCCAAGTCCCTGATCCCGAGTTCGGTCAAGCACCGCTACGACGGCCTGGAACGCGAGGTCCGCGCGTCCACCTACCACGACGGCGACTACCAGTACGCGACCTCCACCTGGTACAGCCTGAGCAGCACGCATGTGAACCCGGCGGGTTCGACGACCCCGAGAACGCGGACGTACTACGACGCCCTCGGACGCGTGACGTCGGTCAAGCACTACACCCAGGAAGCCGGGAACTCGGAAAC
This sequence comes from Streptomyces sp. H51, assembly GCF_035656535.1. NCBI lineage: Bacteria > Bacillati > Actinomycetota > Actinomycetes > Kitasatosporales > Streptomycetaceae > Streptomyces > Streptomyces sp. H51. The sequence continues at coordinate 25,171 of NZ_JAYMHD010000021.1, read as the reverse complement.
CGGGCGCACGACCGCCTACGCGTACGACGCCCGCGGCAACCGCCGCAGCGTCACCGACCCGGCCGGCAACGTCTGGTCGTACACCTACGACGCCCGCGGCCGGGTGACGTCCGCCACCGACCCGGACACCGGCACCACCGAGACCTGGTACGACGCCGCGGACCGCCCCGACCACGTCAAGAACGCGCGCGGGCAGGAGACGTACACCGAGTACGACCTCCTCGGGCGCGTCAAGTACGTCCGCCAGGGCTCCGCCACCGCCACCCCCGTCAAGGAGTACACCTACGACGACGCGCCGGGCGGCATCGGCCGGCCGTCGGGCAGCAAGCGGCACACCGACAACGGCGACTACACCAACCGTGTCACCGGCTATGACGCCGACTACCACCCCACCGGCAGCGAGACGGTCATCCCGGCCAACTCCATGACGACAGGACTGGCGGGCAAGTACACCTACTCCTACACCTACACGCCGACGGGCAAGCCCCAGTCGGTCACGCTGCCCGAGGTGGGCGGACTGGCCCGGGAGAAGGTAGTCACCCGCTACAACGCCGACGGCCTGCCGGAGTCCACGTCCGGCCTGACCTGGTACACCTCCGACGCGACGTACTCGCCGTACGGCGAGGTACTGCGCACGGTCTCCGGCTCCCAGCCCTACCGCGTCTGGACGACCAACTTCGTCGACCCGCACACGGGCCGACTCGCGCGCACGGTCGCCGACCGCGAGACGGACGGCCCCCACCGCATCACGGACAGCTTCTACAGCTACGACGTCTCCGGCACGATCACGTCCAACGCCCGCCAGCTCAGCGAGGCGACGGGTGACACCTGGGACACCCAGTGCTTCACGTACGACGCGATGGGCGAGCTGGTGCACGCCTGGACGTCGAACGTCACGCCTAACCGCTACGGCACCGGCTGCAAGGCCGCGAACGGCAAGACGTGGGGCTACCGCACCGACTACGGCCCCTCGTCGGGCCCGGTCGCCGACGCCCCGAACGCGGCCGCCCCGGGCACCGCGCTGACCGACTCCCTCGCGGCGGCGGCCCCGGACACGGCGACCGTCTCCACCGGCGCGACCGCCTACCGCCAGGCGTTCACCTTCGACTGGCTCGGCAACCGCGCCACGCTGACCGAGCACGACACGGCCGACGCGACGAAGAACGTCACGTACACCCACGGCTACGGCAAGACGATCGCTGCCACCCCGACGACGCCGGCGTACAAGACCCAGCCGCACACGGTCACCTGGATCAGCTCCACCCCCTCGGGCAAGGGCAGCGTCTACACCTACGACGCCACCGGCAACACCACGGTCCGCGATCTGGCCACCACCACGCAGAACCTGGTCTGGTCACCGGAGAACAAGCTCGACTCCATCACCGACGACGGCAAGAAGACGACGTACGTCTACGACGCCGACGGCAACCGCCTGCTGGAGAACTCCGCTACCGGCTCGACGCTGTACCTGGGCGAGACCGAACTCACCACGGACGCCACGGGCACGATCACCCGCGCCGCACGCTCCTACGCCCAGGCCGGCGCCCCCACGGTGGTCCGCACCACGACCAACGGCGCGACGACCGGCCACAAGCTCAACGTCCTGATCGCCGACCACCTCGGCACGGCCAACACCACCGTCGAACTCTCCGCCACCCAGCCGGTCACCCGCCGCGCCTTCAAGCCCTACGGCGAATCCCGCGGCCCGAAGCCCACGACCTGGCCCAACAAACGCGGCTACCTCGGCACCGGCATCGACGACACGGCAACCGGCCTGACCCACATAGGCGCCCGCGAATACGACCAGTCCTCCGGCCGCTTCCTCTCCGCCGACCCGATCATCGACATCGCAGACCCGCTGCAAATCAACGGATACGCGTACTCCCGCAACAGCCCCGTCTCCACCTCCGACCCGGATGGCCTGAAGCCCATGGGTGTGTGCGAGAGGGACACTTGCTCACCGGGCACCAAGGAGCACTTCACCCAGGACAACAAGGGCCACTGGGTCCAGCACATGCTCCAGACCGAGATCACGTCCCGGTCCGACGGTTCCACACTGTTCACGTACACCTATACGGCCGGGGCGCTCAAGTTCAAGAGCTATGTCACGGTCGGCAGTTACGGGCAGTACCCCGGTATTGCGCCTCTGGGTGAGAACCGGAGGAAGCGGCAGGTCATGGACCTGTTCAACTTCTTCGTCTTCGACACCGAGCGGGTGGGTGCGTGCGCGAGCAATCCGAACGTGGAGAATTGCGTCCCACTGGCCATGGAGCTGCCCGGGGGCAAGCTGTCCAAGCTTGGGATGCTGCGGAGAGGGGTAAACGACGCCGCCAAGGTATCCAGGCGGTTCGACTGCAAGTGCTTCCTGGCCGGCACGGACGTGCTCTTGGCGGACGGCTCCACCAAGGACATTGAGGACGTCAAACTCGGCGACAAGGTCCTGGCAACCGACCCGGAAACCGGCAGGACGGTTCCCAAGAAGGTCACCCGCCTCCTCCGGACCGAAGGCGACAAGTACTTCAACGAACTGTCCATCGCGACCGAGCAAGGAATCGAGAAGCTCACTGCGACGGAAGGGCACCCGTTCTGGTCCCCGTCACAGCATGACTGGATCCAAGCAGGACAGCTCAAGCCGGGGATGACCCTGCGGACGGAGGACGGCGACACGGTCGTCGTCGCCGCAAACCGCCCGTACAAGCGGCACGCCCGAACGTACAACCTGACCGTCGAGGACCTGCACACGTACTATGTGCTGGCGGGCGAGACGCCGGTGCTCGTCCACAATTCGTCTTGTCCGAGATTTGTGGTCGATTCCAAGGGCTCGATTAACGACCTTGAGGGGCCGCAGGCTCAAATCCTCATAAACAAGGCCGCAGGTGATGGGTTCCGAGACGACGTGGCAGCTTTCCTGAGAGGGCGGGGGAGGGCGGTCGTTACTGATGGAGAGGATAAGGGTGCCCTCACCTTTGCGACTCCTGACGGCCCGCGAACCTTCGATCTAGGAGTTTGGGACAGGGACGGCAAACTCCTGGGCTACGTGGAGGCGAAGACAGGAAGGTCTCCGTACAATGCCGCTCAGCAAGCGAAGGACGCCTGGCTGCGGCAGCAGTATGGATTCAACATCGCCGTAATTCGCAGCGCGGGATAGCGAGGAGTGTCGTGACGTACAACATTAACTTCTACTGCGTCTCTGGCGGGCTTAGCCCTGATGAAGCTTTTGATCATCTGGTGGACAGCTTCAATGCCGAGAGCCGCCCTGTGTTCACGAATGAGAGATCTTCTGGGAAGGGGTGGGCTTCGATGTCTCTGGGGTCAACCGAATCAGCGGCTGCCGCCGGGGATATGCGAATTGAGTTTCACTCCAGCCCCTCCATCGTGCGGGATTCGATTTCCCAGGTAGCCGCTGAGGACACTTCTGGGCGTATCAACGAAACGGACTCTTTGTTGATCGTTACACTTTCGGGGAGTGCAATTGATTTGTCGATGGTACGAGCTGTATGGGAATTCGCGACTTCGCTGTGGAATGCGATCCCATACGATGATGCGTCTGGATTCGATGTGACGGAGGCGGCGCTCGGTTAACCGGATTGCAGGGATCTCGTCACATTGAGTGGTCTGATGGAGTTTGAAATTCCGTGGGGGTCATGAGGCATTCGACGGCAACCCTGACGGCAACGCAGTCGGACGTCCGCGGGCCCCACGAAGCACCTCGTGGGGCCCGCGGACGTTCTGAAGACGGTGGCGGTGACGTCAATGTGGACGTGGCCGAGCAGTTCCTTGATCACAATGAGTTCGACGCCCTGCTCCAGGAGCAGTGTTGCGGCCGTGTGTCGGGGGTCATGCGGCCCGCGATGGTCGCGGCGCGCAGGTGGAGCATGCCGCGCATTGCCTCGATGCCTGCCGGGCGGCGTGACTCCTGGCCGTCGAGGTCCCGCAGAGCCCGGTCGACCACCCGCAGCCCCACGTCGTACCGGCCGGACGACATGGTGGTCTGCGTGCGAAGGTAGGCGTACATGGCAGCCAGGCCGGGCTCGTCGGCGTGCGGCGCGGTCCACGCCAGCCGGTCCAACGCGACGGTCGCGAGATCCAGGAAACCGAGCTTCCACGCCACGGTGAACACGCACCGGAACGTCTCCGCCAGGCACTCGTAGGCCAGCCGCTGATCTTCGCCGGTGCTGGTGTGCACGGCCTGCACCGATTCGTCGATCAGCACGGGCAGGTCGCGCACCATGTCCGTGTACTGCGCCTGGCGACGCTGCTCCCGAGCCCGCCGGACATTCGTCCAGATCAATGCGGCCGGACGCGGAGCCGTCTGCCAGTCCAGCGGGATGTCCCAGTTCTCCAGCGCTTCGCGGATCGGCTGGATCAGCGCGTCCATCCGATCGCGGCGCAGTTCCTCGGCGTACGGCTGCCCCAGCAACTCGGACACGGAAACACCCAACGCGCGGGCACAGGCCGCGACCAGAGCCGGGGAGGCAGGCTTCTGCCCGCATTCCACCTTCGACAACAGCGACTTCGACACGTGAGCCCGTATCGCCAGCCCCTGCTGCGTCAGACCGCGCTGCTTCCGGATACGGGCGATCCGCGAGCGCCGGCGTGCTCCTCGATGCTCCGCGACACGGCGAACTCCGTTCAGCGGCAACACCCAGACGGTACCCTCCAGCGCACCGTCGCCGGGCACGGCGAGCATGGTTGGTAGCGACGGACCCGCGCTTATGGGCGTTGCAGCCGGCGGGGGCGAAGCTCCCGGCCGTCCGTCGGGGGCCGACTCCTCCGCCCCGGCCCCGCGCCGCCAGACTGGGCGACGCGCCAGCCCGGCCGTACGCTGCCTCTCCCGATCGGGCCCGGTCGTGCCGAAAGAAGCCGACCCTGCGCCGCCTCGGCAGGTTGCCGCTGGTTTGCGGCGGCGCCGTGGCATCAGGACGAAGGGGAGTGCCGGGGGTGTACGACGCTGGAGTGGCTGCGGTCGCGGCGACGGCACACGACCTGAACTATGAAGTCGCGCTCTCGCACCCCGTGCCATATATCATCGGCGCTATGGACGGCGGGCGGTACTCGATCGAGATCGAGCCGGAGGTGCGGCTGTGGCTGGAGAACATTCCCGCCCATCACTACAAGCAGGCCGAACGCGTCGCCGACCTGCTCGCCGAGCAGCCCACCACGCTCGACGAACCGCACTCCCGCCACCTGGGTGGCAAGCTCCGCGAGCTGCGCTTCCGCCTGGGCGATGCCCATCAGCGGATCACCTACTGGCTGGCGCCCGGCCGACGTGTCGTGCTGCTCACCGTGTTCCGCTAGACCAAGATGCGCGAGCAGGCCGAAGTGGACCGCGCCCACGCCGCACAGCGATTGTGCGAGGCAGAGCATGAAGCCGCCGCCGAGCACGACCTCTACAGCCGCAGCCTCAAGGAGAACCGATGAACCACAGCGAATGGAGGACCCGTCGCCACCGTCGGCTGCTGGGCGAACGCCTGGACGCTGACCCCGAGTACGACCGGGTCTACGAGGAGGCCGGCCTCGCCATGACGTTGGGCAAGGCCGTATACGACCGGCGTAAGCAGCTGGGTCTGAGCGAGGCCGACCTCGCCGAGCGCATGCACGTCGACGTCGATGACATCGAAGGCATCGAGACGGCCACCGAGCTGCCGCCCATCGCAGTCATCATGCGCCTGGCCCGCGCACTGGACCTCACGGTGGACGTGCACCTCGCCGGCGGAGGCGAGCCCACCGTCACCATCGTCGCCCCAGCGGCCTGAGGCGGGGAGGGACCATGCAGGACCCGCCTTCCGTGCTTGCCCGTGAGCTCGGGCAACTCGTCCACGACCGGCGCATCGAGCTCGGGCTGTCCCAAGCCGAGCTGGCTGAGCGATGCGGGATGAAACAGCCGCAGATCTCCCGCTTCGAAGGCGGCGGGACCGTGCCCACGCTCCCCCTCCTGCGCCGCCTGGCCCACGCTCTCGGCGCCGACCTGACCATCAGCCTCACTCCGCACGACAAAGCCGCTTGACGCGCATTCGGATTCCTGGAATTCCTCAGGCGGTGTAGACCACCACTGGCGGCACCGGCATTTCCGGGCTGTCAAACCGAAACACGTTTCCGCTCTGACCCTCTTGCCCTGCGAAGATCACGCAGTTGGCGGCCCGTCGTCGCGGGCGCCAGAGCCCGGCCGGGCTCGGCAGGTGTCCCTCCGCCGCGCCCGACCGGTCCTCGGAGCCGAGCAGGGGTCAGCCCACGCTCACCGCGCTCCAGGCCGCCGCCACCGCGTTGTACTCCGCGCTTCCGGACCCGTACAGGTCCTTCGCCGCGTTGAGGGTGGCCGTCCGCGCGCCCGCGTAGTTGGTCGAGGACGTCATGTAGACCGTCAGGGCGCGGTACCAGATCTTGCCCAGCTTGTCCCGGCCGATTCCGGTGACGGCGGAGCCGTTGCAGGTGGGCGAGTTGTAGCTGACGCCGTTGACGGTCTTCGCGCCGCTGCCCTCCGCCAGGAGGTACGCGAAGTGGTTGGCGACGCCCGAGGAGTAGTGGACGTCCAGGTTGCCGACCGAACCGCTCCAGCAGTCGGCCGAGTTGCCGTCCTTGGACGGCTTGTCCATGTAGCGCAGGGCGTCCCGGCCGAAGCCCGAGCGGACGATCTCCTCGCCGATGAGGTAGTCGCCCGGGTCCGACGCGTTGCCCGCGTACCACTCCACCAGCGAGCCGAAGATGTCGGACGTCGCCTCGTTCAGGCCGCCGGACTCGCCGGAGTACGTCAGACCGGCCGTCTTGGACGTGACGCCGTGCGTCATCTCGTGGCCAGCCACGTCCAGCGCCACCAGCGGCCCGAACGTCGTCCCGTCACCGTCGCCGTACGTCATGCAGAAGCAACTGTCGTCCCAGAAGGCGTTGTTGTAGTTGCTGCCGTAGTGGACGCGGTTGTACGAGCCCTTGCCGTCGCCCGCGATGCCGTTGCGGCCGTGGACGTTCTTGTAGTAGTCCCACGTCTCGTTCGTGCCGTACTGGGCGTCCACGGCAGCGGAGGAGCGGTCGGCGGTGGTCCCCGAGCCCCAGTGGTTGTCGGCGTCGGTGAAGACGGTCGCGGGGGCGCGGCTGAAGCAGATGCCGAAGATGCACAGGTCGGTCTTGTTGGCCGCGTCGCCGGTGTACGTGTTGCCGCGGGTGGGGTCGGTGAGCTGGTACGTCGATCCCGACAGGGTCGTCTCCAGCGGCACCGTCCCGCCGTACAGCGACTGCCCGTCGCCGGTCGCCGTCTCCAGCGTGTCCCAGGCGTCGATCTGCGCGCCGGTGCGGGCGTTCGTCAGTACCGTGCGGGCGACCGGGTTGCCGGCCGGGTCCAGCGCGACCGCGTTCGTGCGCCAGGCCAGCTTCGGGGTGCCGTGCAGGGCGTCGACGACCAGCTCGGGCTTCGCCTTCAGCTTGCGCAGTGTGTCGCCCAGGTTGGCGGCGCGCAGGGCGTGCGCCGCGATGTCGGCGGCCTTCGGGGCCGGGACGGACGGGGTGACCGACGCGAGCGAGACGCCGCTGCGCGTCGCGCGGCTCGCGCCGCGGTAGGCGCCGTCGGACGCCAGGTGGACGACGAAGTCGCCGCCCAGGACGGGCAGGTCGCGGTACGTGCGGTCGTAGCGGACGTGCTGTGTGCCGTCCTTGTCGACGATCACGTCCCGGACGGTGGTGTCCTGGGCGGAGGTGAGGCCGAGACTCGTGGCGTGCGCGGCCAGGGCCGAGGCCGCGTGCTGGAGGGCGGTGGCCCTGGTCGGTCTGTCGGCCGCGTGGGCGGCGGGGGAGAGCGTGGCTGCCAGCAGGGTGGCGGCGGTGGCCGCCACGCCGGTGGCGGCGAGACGTCGGGAACCTCGGATGTGGTGCCGTGTCCGACTCATCTGTCTCCTCGGGAAGGCGCCTCTGAGCGCGTGCGGGCGCAGGCACGTACGCGGAAGCCCGTGCGAGTGCGTGCACGTGCGTGGGGGCGGCGCTGATGGTCCCTCAGATTTAAATGGCCATGACATGTCATGTCCATAGTGCGTACGGGGGCGTGTGTGCGGGGGAGGGGGAGGGTGGAGAATCGTTTCCGTGACTCTCCCGTTCTTCGTCTACGGCACCCTCCGCCCCGGCGAGCCCAACCACGACCTGTTCCTGCGCGGCCGCACCCGCTCCGAGGAACCGGCCCGTCTGAACGGGGCCGTCCTCTACGACGGCCCCGGCTATCCCTACGCCGTCGAGGAACCCGGTTCCACGGTCTACGGCGAGCTGGTGACCGCGCTGCCGGAGGAGTACGGCGACCTGCTCGGCGCCCTCGACGAGCTGGAGGAGTACGCCCCCGGCGACCCGAGCAACCTCTACGAGCGCCTCGCCCGCGAGATCGTCCGCGACGCCGACGGCACGCCCGTGCGCGCCTGGGTGTACGTCGCCGCGCCCGCCGTCGCCGCCCGCCTGCGGGTCAGCGGCAAGCTGATCGAGGGCGGGGACTGGCGGGCCCGGTGACCGGCCGGATCAGGTGACCGGCCGCACCGCCTCCACCCGCACCGCGCACACCTTGAACTCCGGCATCCGCGACGTCGGGTCCAGCGCCGGGTTGGTGAGGGTGTTGGCGCGGCCCTCGCCCGGCCAGTGGAACGGCATGAAGACGGTGTCCGGGCGGATCCCGGTCGTGATGCGGGCCGGCGCCACCGCGCGGCCACGCCGCGACACCACCGCCACCGGGTCGCCCTCCGCCGCCCCGAGCCGCGCCGCCAGCCGCGGGTGCAGCTCGACGAACGGGCCCGGCGCGGCGGCGTTCAGCTCCTCCACGCGGCGGGTCTGGGCGCCCGACTGGTACTGGGCGACGACCCGGCCGGTGGTCAGCAGCACGGGGTACTCGTCGTCCGGCTCCTCGGCGGCCGGCCGGTGCGTCACGGGCACGAACCTCGCCCGGCCGTCGGCGTGCGCGAAGCGGTCCAGGAACAGGCGGGGCGTGCCGGGGTGGGCGTCCGCCGCACCGTCTTCCCCGAACGGGTCCGGGGCGGAGTCCGGGCCGGCCGGGCACGGCCAGAACACCCCGTTCTCCTCGGCCAGCCTGCGGTAGGTGATCCCGGAGTAGTCCGCGAGGCCGCCCGCGCTCGCCCGGCGCAGTTCCTCGAAGACCTCCTCGGGGTCGGCCGGGAAGCCCTTCTCCACGCCGAGCCGGGCGGCCAGCTCGTGCATGACCTCCAGGTCGCTGCGGACGCCGCCGGGAGGGCTGATCGCGCGCCGCCGCAGCAGCACCCTGCCCTCCAGGCTGGTGGTGGTGCCGGTCTCCTCGGCCCACTGGGTGACGGGCAGGACCACGTCCGCCAGCGCCGCCGTCTCCGACAGGACGACGTCGCAGACGGCGAGGAAGTCCAGCGACCTGATCCGCTCCTCGACGTGCGCCGCGCGCGGCGCCGACACCACCGGGTTGGAGCCCATCAGCAGCAGCGACCGGATGTCCGTGCCCAGCGCGTCCAGCAGCTCGTAGGCGCTGCGTCCCGGCCCCGGCAGGCTGTCCGGGTCCACGCCCCACACCTCGGCCACGTGCCGCCGCGCCGCCGGGTCGTCCAGCGTGCGGTAGCCGGGCAACTGGTCGGCCTTCTGGCCGTGTTCGCGTCCGCCCTGCCCGTTGCCCTGACCGGTCAGGCAGCCGTACCCGGACAGCGGGCGGCCCGGCCGGCCGGTCGCCAGGCACAGGTTGATCCACGCGCCCACCGTGTCGGTGCCCTTGGACTGCTGCTCGGGCCCGCGCGCGGTGAGCACCATCGCGGCCTCCGGTTCGCAGAAGAGCCGTACCGCCTCCCACAGTTGCGGCACGGACACGCCGGTGATCCGCTCCACGTACTCCGGCCAGTGCGCCATCGCCGCGGCCCGCGCCTCCTCCCAGCCGGCGGTCCGCTCCCGCACGTACGCCTCGTCCACCCGGCCCTCCGCCACCACCAGGTGCAGCAGGCCGAGCGCGAGGGCGAGGTCGGTGCCGGGCCGGGGCGCGAGGTGCAGGTCGGCCTGCTCGGCGGTCCTCGTGCGGCGCGGGTCCACCACGATCAACGTGCCGCCGCCTGCGCGCAGTTCGGTGAAGAACCGCAGCGCCGGCGGCATCGTCTCGGCGAGGTTCGAGCCGACCAGGATCACGCAGCCGGTCCTCGGGATGTCCGCCAGCGGGAACGGCAGCCCGCGGTCCAGGCCGAACGCCTTCGTGCCCGCGGCCGCCGCCGACGACATGCAGAAGCGGCCGTTGTAGTCGATCTGCGAGGTGCCCAGCACCACCCGCGCGAACTTGCCGAGCGCGTACGCCTTCTCGTTCGTCAGGCCGCCCCCGCCGAACACGCCGACCGCGTCCGGGCCGTGCTCGGCACGCGTGCGGCGCAGCTCCCCGGCGACCCGGTCCAGCGCCTCCTCCCAGGTGGCGGGCACCAGCGCGCCGCCGGAGCGCACCAGCGGGGAGGCCAGGCGGACGTTCGAGGCCAGCACCGCCGGCGCGGTACGGCCCTTGCCGCACAGCGCGCCCCGGTTCACCGGGAAGTCCGCGCGCTCGCTCACCTCGACCGTGCCCTCCAGCGTGGGCGTCAGGTTCATCCCGCACTGCAGGGCGCAGTACGGGCAGTGGGTGGGCGTCGCGGTGGGCGTCGCGGAGTTCTGCATGCCGTTCAGCGTGCGCGGGCCGTGTTACGCGCCGTGCGGGCCCCGGTTACGCGGGCGGCACGGTGACCTCCCCGCCGTTCCGCCGCCGTCGTGAGGTGCGCGGAGGCGCGGAAACGCCGCCCGTCACCGGGCCGCGGCCAGCGCCTTCGCCACGCCCGGTTCCTTCGGGCCGAGGAAGCGGGGGTCCGGCCGGAACAGCGCGTCCAGGGCCGCCTTGCCCGCCGCGAAGACCTCGCGGGTGTTGCCGTAGTACCAGGTGGTGTCGTGCCTGGCGCCGACGCCGATGCCGTACGAGCGCACGCCCGCCGCCCGGCACAGCGCGACCGCGCGCCGGATGTGGAAGTCCTGGCTGATCAGCACCGCCCGGTCGACGCCGAAGATCTTCCTGGCGCGGACGCAGGAGTCCCAGGTGTCGAAGCCGGCGTAGTCGCTGACGATCCGGCGGTCCGGCACGCCGTGCTCGGTCAGGTAGGCGCGCATCGCGTCGGGCTCGTCGTAGTCCTCGCGGCTGTTGTCGCCGGTGACCAGGACGACCTCGACGCGGCCCGCGCGGTAGAGGGTCGCCGCCGCGTCCAGCCGGTGGGCGAGGTACGGGGACGGCTCGCCGTCCCACAGGCCCGCCCCGAAGACGACGGCGACCTCGGTGCGCGGCACGTCGGCGGTCGTGCGCAGACCGTCGGTCGTCGAGACGTACAGCCACGCCGCCGGGGCCAGCGCCAGCACGCACGCGGCCATCACGGCCTGCACCAGCCGCCGCTGCCCGGCACGCGTGCGGGGCAGGCGCGGCAGGCGCGGTTTCGGTCGGCGCATCGTGCGGTCCTCTCCCGGATGCCGACGATCCCTTCCGGACGTCGCTCCCGACAGACGAAGACGTCCCGCGGGGCCGTACGGTTCGGTCTGCGACACGTGATCGAGTTCACTGCGGACCTCACTTCCGGGACCGGAAAACGCAGGTCGGGCAAGCTCACCCGCCCGGGGCAGCCATGGTGAACCCCCGGAAAAGACCCGTGATGCCCGTGCAACGGCTCGGCAATGTCGCGCCGACACCATCGGCGCATGAACCGGATCAGCAGCCCGCACGCGAGCCGGCCCGGCCTCGTCCCCCTCGACCTCGACGGCAGCCGGCGGCCCGGCCCGCCTTCCGCGGCCCCCGCCCTGGTCGTCGTGGCGCACGGCAGCCGCGACCCGCGCGCGCTGCGCACCGTCCGCGCGCTCCTGGACCGCGTCCGCGAGCTGCGCCCCGGCCTGCCCGTGCACCTGGGCCACATCGAACTGAACGAACCCCTGCTGCCCGACACGCTGGCCGCGCTCGACGCGTTCGGCGTGCGCGGTGGCGCGGCGGCGGTCTGCGTGCCGCTGCTGCTCGGCCGCGGCCACCACGTCAAGCGGGACATCCCCGAGATGGCCGCCGCCGCACCGGCACCCACGCGGGTGGCCGCGCCGCTCGGGCCGCACCCCCTCCTCGCGGAGGTCCTGCACGACCGGCTGGCCGAGGCCGGCTGGCGCGCCCCCGCCGACGCGGCGGACCGCCGCTCCCGCGCGGTCGTGCTCGCCGCGGCCGGCTCGCGCGACCCCGAGTCCGCGGCCGACACGGCCCGCACCGCGGGGCTCCTCGCCGCACGCCTCGGCGTGCCGGTGGTCCCCGCCTACGCCTCCGCGGCCGCCCCCACCGTCGCCGACGCCGTGCGCGCCCTGGCCGCCCGGGGCCGCCACCGCGTCGCCGTCGCCTCGTACTTCACCGCTCCCGGCCGCTTCGCCACGGAGTGCGCCGGGGCGGCGCCGTGGATCGTCTCGGCGCCCCTGGGCACGCACCCGGCGATGGCCCGCCTCGTCCTGCACCGCTACGACCAGGCCCTCGCCACGCCGGCCCCCCAGCCGGCACCGGAACTCACCGCACCGGACACGCAGACGGCACCGGAACCCGCCCCGGCCTGACGCGGTGGCGAAATGGGAAGTCGCCCCGCCCGAAAGCGGCGACGAAGCAGAACTCGCCCCGCCCGAAAGCGGCGACGAAGCAGAACTCGCCCCGGCCCGGAGCGGCGACGAAGCAGAACTCGCCCCCGCCCGGAGCGGCGACGAAGCAGAACTCGCCCCCGCCCGGAGCGGCGGCGGAACGGAACTCGTCCCGGCCCGAAGCGGTGGCGAAGCAATACTCGCCCCGGCCTGAAGCGGCGGCGAAGCAGTACTCGCCCCGGCCTGAAGCGGCGGCGAAGCAGTACTCGCCCCGGCCTGAAGCGGCGGCGGAACGGGAACTCGCCCCGGCCCGAAGCGGCGGCGGAACGGGAACTCGCCCCGGCCTGAAGCGGCGGCGGAACGGGAACTCGCCCCGGCCTGAAGCGGCGGCG